>JBQTJQ010000096.1:0-9848 GCA_052386975.1 Gammaproteobacteria bacterium
GGCGGCGAGGGCAAGTCCGGCCAGGGCAACCCGCACCCGGTGTCGCCGTGGGGCCAGAAGACCAAGGGCCTGCACACGCGCAAGAACAAGCGCACGCAGTCGATGATCGTCAGCAGCCGTCACCGGAACAAGTAAGCCATGGCACGCTCTCTCAAGAAGGGCCCGTTCATCGACCACCACCTCGCCAAGAAGGTGGCGGACGCGCAGGCCTCGCGCACCAAGAAGCCGATCAAGACCTGGTCGCGCCGCTCGATGGTGACGCCGGACATGGTCGGCCTGACCATCCAGGTGCACAACGGCCGCCTGCACATGCCGGTGTTCATCACCGAGAACATGGTGACGCACAAGCTCGGCGAGTTCGCGCCGACGCGCATCTTCAAGGGCCACGGCGCCGTGGGCGACCGCAAGGGCGAGGAGAGCGACAAGAAGCCATCCGTCGCTCCTGGCACGGCCGGGCCGGCCGCGGCCCCGGGCGCTCCGGGCGCTGCCGCTCCCGCGGCTGCTCCCGCCGCCGCGCCGGCGAAGTAGTAAGGGGACGCCATGCCGCAGACGCAAGCCGTGCTCAAGTTCGTCCGCCTGTCGCCGAAGAAGGCGCGCTTCGTCGCCGACCTCGTGCGCGGCAAGAAAGTGGACGAAGCCGTGAACATCCTGAAGTTCTCGACCAACCGCGCCGCCCGCATCATCAAGAAGGTGCTGGACTCGGCGATCGCGAACGCCGAGAACAACCAGGGCGCCGACGTCGACGAGCTGAAGGTCACCACCATCCTGGTGGACGACGGCCCGCGCATGAAGCGCATCCGCCCGCGCGCCAAGGGCCGCGCCGACCGGATCCTGAAGCGCACCAGCCACATCACCATCATTGTCGGCGACCGCAAGAAGGCCGCCGCGAGCGACGGGAAGTAAGACATGGGTCATAAAGTTCATCCGACCGGTTTCCGCCTTGGCGTCACCGCCCAGTGGACGTCGAACTGGTACGCCGAGCGCGGCGCCTATCGCGACAACCTGAACAAGGACATCGCGGTGCGTACCTTCCTGCGCGAGAAGCTGGCGCAGGCCAGCGTGTCACGCGTGCAGATCGACCGCCCGGCCAAGAGCGCGCGCGTGACGATCCACACCGCCCGCCCCGGCATCGTCATCGGCAAGAAGGGCGAGGACATCGAGAAGCTGAAGCACGAGGTCGCGGCGAAGATCGGCCTCAAGCCGGACGCCGTGCACATCTCGGTCGAGGAAATCCGCAAGCCGGAACTCGACGCCCAGCTGATCGCCGACTCGGTCGCGCAGCAGCTCGAGCGCCGCATCATGTTCCGCCGCGCGATGAAGCGCGCGGTGACCAACTCGATGCGCCTGGGCGCCGGCGGCATCAAGATCCAGGTCGGCGGCCGCCTCAACGGCGCCGAGATCGCGCGCGTCGAGTGGTACCGCGAGGGCCGCGTGCCGCTGCACACGCTGCGCGCCTACGTCGACTACGGCTTCGCCGAAGCCAAGACCACCTACGGCGTCATCGGCGTCAAGGTCTGGGTGTTCAACGGCGAGGCCTTCGAGGCCGACAAGAAGGATGAAGCGAAGGACGCCGCGACCACCGGCGAGGCCGCGTCATGATGCAACCCAAGCGGACCAAGTACCGCAAGCAGATGAAGGGCCGCAACCGCGGCCTGGCGCTGACCGGCAACAAGGTCAGCTTCGGCGAGTTCGGCATGAAGTCGACCGAGCTCGGCCGCATCAGCGCGCGCCAGATCGAAGCGGCGCGCCGGGTGATCACGCGCTACGTCGCCCGCGGCGGCAAGATGTTCATCCGGATTTTCCCGGACACGCCGGTGACCAAGAAGCCGCTGGAGGTCCGCATGGGCTCCGGCAAGGGCAACGTGGAGTATTGGGCCGCCAAGGTGCAGCCCGGCAAGATGCTCTACGAAATCGAAGGCGTGCCGGAGGACCTGGCGCGCGAGGCCTTCCGCCTCGCCGGCGACAAGCTCCCGGTCAAGAGCACCTTCGTCAAACGGACGATCATGTAATGAAAAGCGCCGACTACATCAAGCAGCTCCGCAGCAAGACCGCCGCGCAGCTCAACGACGAGCTGGCCGCGCTGCAGAAGGAGCAGTTCAACCTGCGCCTGCAGCACGCCACCGGAGCGCAGAACAAGACTCACCTCGCGGGCGACGTGCGCAGGCGCATCGCGCGCGTCAAGACCGTGCTGAAAGCTTCGCAGGCCAAGTCATGACCGACAAGAAGACCCTCGAAAAAGCTGGCGAGACCGCGACCCCGCACACCGTGACGGGCCGCGTCGTCAGCAACAAGATGAAGAAGACGATCGTCGTCAGCATCGATCGCCAGTTCATCCACCCGAAGTACCACAAGCGCCTCAAGCGCTCGACCCGGCTGCACGCGCACGACGAGAAGGGCGAGTGCGCCATCGGCGACCTGGTGACGATCCAGGAGTGCCGCCGCCTGTCCGCCACCAAGCACTGGATGCTGGTCAAGGTCGTGTCCAAGGCGCCGGCCGCCGTGGCCGAGGCCGCGGTCTGAGGAGCGCGCCATGATCCAACAGGAAAGCTACCTCGTGGCCGCCGACAACAGCGGCGCCCGGGTCGTGCAGGTGATCCGCGTCGCGGGCGCCACGCACCGCCGCTACGCGCACGTCGGCGACGTCATCAAGGTGACGATCAAGGACGCCATCCCGCGTGGCAAGGTCAAGAAGGGCGAGGTGCACAACGCGGTCGTGGTGCGCACCAAGTTCCCCATCCGCCGCAACGACGGCTCGGCCATCCGCTTCGACTCGAACGCGGCCGTGCTGATCGACGCGAAACTGGAGCCCATCGGCACCCGCATCTTCGGGCCGGTCACGCGCGAGCTGCGCGACCGTTTCATGAAGATCGTGTCGCTGGCCCCGGAAGTCATCTGAGGCCGTCATGAACAAGATCCGCAAGGGCGACGAAGTCGTCGTCACCATCGGCAAGGACAAGGGCCGCCGCGGCACCGTCAATGCCGTGCTGCCGACCGGCAAGGTGCTGGTCGACGGCATCAACGTGGTCAAGAAGCACCAGAAGCCGAACCCGAACGCCGGCGTGGCGGGCGGCATCGTCGAGAAGGAGATGCCGGTCGAGCCGTCGAACCTGCTGCTGTGGAACCCGGATGCGAAGAAGGGTGACCGCGTCGGCTTCAAGGTGATCGGCGAAGGCGCTGCGCGCAAGAAAGTCCGCGTGTTCAAGTCCAGCGGCGAAGTGGTGGACCGGTAAGGAGCCATGGCCAACCTGCAAACGCAGTACAAGACCAAGATCGCCCCCGCCCTGCAGAAGCAGCTGAACTGCAACGCGATGGCGACGCCGAAGATCTCGAAGATCACGCTGAACATGGGCGTGGGCGAGGCGACGGCCGACAAGAAGATCATCGAGCACGCCGTGGCCAACATGACCGCGATCGCCGGCCAGAAGCCGGTGGTCACGAAGTCCGGCAAGGCCATCGCCAACTTCAAGATGCGCGAGAACTACCCGGTCGGCGTCAAGGTCACGCTGCGCCGCGAGCACATGTACGAGTTCCTCGAGCGCCTGATCGCGATCGCGCTGCCGCGCATCCGCGACTTCCGCGGCATCTCGGCGCGCGGCTTCGACGGCCGCGGCAACTTCAACTTCGGCATCACCGAGCAGATCATTTTCCCCGAGGTCGACTTCGACAAGGTCGACGCGATCCGCGGCATGAACATCACCATCACCACCACGGCGAAGACGGACGCGGAAGGCAAGGCGCTGCTCGAAGCCTTCAGCTTCCCGTTCCGCAAGTAAGGCGAAACCATGGCCAAGCGCAACATGATCAACCGCGAGGCGAAGCGCATCGCGCTCACCGCGAAGTACGCCAGGAAGCGCGCCGCGCTCAAGGCAACCATCAGCAGCGTGACCGCGTCGCCGGAGGAGAAGTTTGCCGCCGTCGAGGCGCTGCAGAAGATGCCGCGCGACTCGAGCAAGAGCCGCATCCGCAACCGCTGCAAGATCACCGGCCGCTCGCGCGGCGTCTACAAGAAGTTCGGCCTGGCGCGCCACAAGCTGCGTGAAGCGGCGATGCGCGGCGAAGTGCCGGGCCTCACCAAAGCGTCCTGGTAACGAACATGTCGATCAACGATCCCATCGGCGATTTCCTGACCCGCATCCGCAACGGCCAGCAGGCGCGCCTGAAGACCATCACCTCGCCGTCCTCGACGGTGCGCGCGGCGATTGCCGAAGTGCTGAAGGACGAGGGCTACATCGCCGATTACGCGGTGGCCAGCGAGGGCAAGAAGAAGACCATCACCGTGACCCTGAAGTATTACCAGGGCAAGCCGGTGATCGAGCGCATCGAGCGCATCAGCACGCCGTCGCTGCGCGTGTACCGGAAGAAGACCGACGTGCCCAAGGTGCTCGGTGGCCTGGGCGTCGCCATCCTGACCACGCCGCAGGGAATGATGTCGGACAAGAAGGCGCGCGCGGCCGGAGTCGGCGGCGAAGTCGTCTGCGTGGTGTCGTAAGGAACCAGAGAGAACATCCATGTCGCGAGTCGCAAGACAACCGCTCAACCTGCCGAAAGGCGTCGAGCTGAAAGTGGCGGGGAGCACGGTGACCGTGAAGGGCGCCAAGGCCGCGCTCACGCTCGAGCTGCCGTCGCAGATCAAGGTCGAGGTGAAGGACAGCGTCGCCAAGATCGCCGAAGAGTCGGTCAAGGCCGCGCCCGCGATCGCCGGCACGGTCCGCGCCAACCTCAACGGCATGATCAAGGGCGTGACCGAGGGCTACCTGCGCAAGCTGAACCTGGTCGGCGTCGGCTACCGCGCCAATGCCCAGGGCAAGAAGCTGAACCTCGCGCTCGGCTTCTCGCACCCGGTCGACTACCCGATCCCGGACGGCATCACGGTGGAGACGCCGACCCAGACCGAAATCATCATCAAGGGCGCCAGCAAGCAGCTCGTCGGCCAGGTGGCCGCCGAGATCCGCGGCTTCCGCCCGCCCGAGCCGTACAAGGGCAAGGGCGTGCGCTACTCCGATGAGCGCGTGATCCTCAAAGAAGCGAAGAAGAAGTAAGGCCAGACCATGCACGCCAAGAAAGAAGTTCGCATCCGCCGCGGCAAGAAGACGCGCCTGCACATCCGCGCGCTGGGCGCCCACCGCCTGTCGGTGTACCGCACCGCGCAGCACATCTACGCGCAGATCCTGTCGCCGGCGTCGGACCAGACGCTGGTCGCCGCATCGACGGCGGAGAAGGACGTCATCAAGGGCCTGAAGAGCACCAGCAACATCGAGGCCGCCAGGAAGATCGGCACGACGCTCGCGGCGCGCGCCAGGGAAAAGGGCATCACCAAGGTCGCGTTCGACCGTTCCGGTTTCAAGTTTCATGGCCGCGTGAAAGCGCTGGCCGACGCCGCCCGCGAGGGCGGTCTGGAGTTCTAAATGGCAAATCCCCAGTACCAGTACGAAGACTCGCAGCAGGGCGGCGACCTCAAGGAAAAGCTGGTCGCGGTCAAGCGCGTCGCCAAGGTCGTCAAGGGCGGCAAGCAGCTCGCCTTCACGGCGCTGACCGTGGTCGGTGACGGCGCCGGCCGCGTCGGCTTCGGCTACGGCAAGGCCCGCGAAGTGCCGAACGCCATCGCCAAGGCGATGGAGCAGGCGCGCAAGAACATGCTGACCATCCCGCTGCGCGGCATGACGCTGCAGCACGAGATCTGGGGCATCCACGGCGCGACGCGCGTGTTCATGCGCCCGGCCTCGGACGGCACCGGCGTCATCGCCGGCGGCGCCATGCGCGCGGTGTTCGAGGTGGCCGGCGTGCAGAACGTGCTGGCCAAGAGCTTCGGCTCGCGCAACCCGATCAACGTGGTGCGCGCGACCCTCGACGGCCTCAAGCGCCTGAACGTCCCGGCCGAGATCGCCGCCAAGCGCGGCAAGACGCTGGAAGAGATCCTCGGTTAAGCCATGAAGACCATTCCTGGGAAAGCGGGGTCCGCCAAGAAGGTCCGCGTGACGATGCTCAAGAGCACGCACGGCCAGCTGCAGATGCACCGCGACAACATGCGCGGCCTCGGCCTGCGCCGCCGCCACCACACGGTGGAGCTGGCCGCGACGCCGGCCGTGATGGGCATGGTCCGCGAGAGCGGCTTCATGCTCAAGGTCGAAGAGGTCTGACATGAAACTGAACGACATCAAGCCGGCCGCCGGCAGCAAGCCGGCACGCAAGCGCGTCGCGCGCGGCATCGGCTCGGGCCTGGGCAAGACCGCCGGCCGCGGCCACAAGGGCCAGCGCGCCCGCGCCGGCGGCTACCACAAGGTCGGTTTCGAAGGCGGCCAGATGCCGATCCAGCGGCGGCTGCCGAAGCGCGGCTTCACCACCGCGGCGCAGGCCCTGGGCCACACCGCCGAAGTGCGGCTGTCGGACCTGCAGAAGATGAAGGAGACCGACATCGACCTCGTGGTGCTGAAGGCCGCGGGCGTGGTGCCGGTGCAGACGCTGACCGCCAAGCTGATCAAGTCGGGCGAGCTGTCGCGCAAGGTCGCGCTGAAGGGCGTCAAGGCGTCGAAGGGCGCGCGCGAGGCCGTCACCGCGGCCGGCGGCTCGGTCGCGGACTGATTCCCCACTCAACACCCACACTCAACATTCCACACTTGAAATGAACCGCCCCGCGACCGGCATGGTGCCGGACCTGAGCAAGATCGGAGAGGTCAAGAACCGCCTCTGGTTCCTGCTGGGCGCGCTGGTCGTGTTCCGCATCGGCACGTTCATCCCGGTGCCGGGCATCGATCCCGCGCAGCTCGAGGCGCTGTTCGGCCAGAGCCGCGGCACGATCCTGGACATGTTCAACATGTTCTCGGGCGGCGCGCTCGAGCGCCTGTCGCTGTTCGCGCTGGGCGTGATGCCGTACATCTCGGCCTCGATCATCGTGCAGCTGCTGGCCGCGGTGATTCCGCAGCTCAAGGAAATCAAGAAGGAAGGCGAGGCCGGCCGCCGCCGCCTGACCAAGTACACGCGCTACGGCACGCTGGCGCTGGCGATGTTCCAGTCGTTCGGAGCCTCGGTCGCGCTGCAGAACAGCGGCGTGGTCATCGCGCCGGGGCCGGGCTTCGTGTTCACGGCGATGGTCTCGCTGATCACCGGCACCATGTTCCTGATGTGGCTCGGCGAGCAGATCACCGAGCGCGGCATCGGCAACGGCATCTCGATGCTGATCTTCGCCGGCATCGTCGCCGGCCTGCCGGGCGCCATCGCCGGCACCGGCCAGCTGGTGTCCGAGGGCTCGCTGAATCCGCTGATGGTGATCGTGATCGCCGTGCTGGTCGCGGCCATCACCTGGGCCGTGGTGTTCATCGAGCGCGCGCAGCGCCGCATCCCGGTGCACCACGCGCGCCGCCAGCAGGGCCGCAAGCTGTTCGCGGCGCAGACCGCGCACCTGCCGCTGAAGCTCAACATGAGCGGCGTGATCCCGCCGATCTTCGCCAGCTCGATCATCCTGTTCCCGGCGTCGATGGTGCAGTTCTTCGGCGACGAGGGCCAGGGCGGCACGCTGGCGCGCATCGCCGCGATGCTGTCGCCGGGCGAAGTGCTGTACACCGCGCTCTACGGCTTCATGATCATCTTCTTCTGCTTCTTCTATACGGCGCTGGTGTTCGACTCGCGCGAGACCGCCGAGAACCTCAAGAAGTCCGGCGCCTTCATCCCCGGCATCCGCCCGGGCGCGCAGACCGGCGAGTACGTCGACCTGGTGCTGACGCGACTGACCGTCGCCGGCGCCGCCTACATCACCGCGGTGTGCCTGGTACCCGAAATCTTCATCACCACCTGGAACGTGCCGTTCTTCTTCGGCGGCACCTCGCTGCTGATCACGGTGGTGGTGGTGATGGACTTCATGGCGCAGCTGCAGGCGCACCTGATGTCACACCAGTACGAAGGCCTGCTGAAGAAAGCCAACCTGAAGTCGCTGGGCGCGCCCGGCATGGTCCGGTAGGTCGGCAATCCTTTGCCGACATGAATTGGGAATTGCTCATGAAAGTCAGAACGTCAGTCAAGAAGATGTGCCGCAACTGCAAGGTCATCCGCCGCAAGGGCGTGGTTCGCGTGCTCTGCACGGACGCCCGCCACAAGCAGCGCCAAGGCTAAGCCAAGTCGCTGAATCTCCTTGAAGAAACAAATGCTTACACCTATACTGCGCGGCTTTTCCAAGCCGTCCAACACCAAGGGCTGAGAGGGTTTCATGGCACGTATCGCCGGCGTCAACGTTCCCGCGAACAAACACACGCACGTCGCGCTGCGCTCGATCTACGGGATCGGCAAGACGCGCGCGCTGAAGATCTGCGCAGCCGCCGGCATCAAGCCCGACGCGCAGGTCAAGGCGCTCACCGAGGGTGAGCTCGACCTCCTGCGCGCGCAGATCGCCAAGTACACGGTCGAGGGCGACCTGCGCCGCGAGACCTCGATGAACATCAAGCGCCTGATCGACCTCGGCTGCTACCGCGGCCTGCGCCACAAGCGCGGCCTGCCGGTGCGCGGCCAGCGCACCCGCACCAATGCCCGCACCCGCAAGGGCCCGCGCCGCGCGATCCGCGCCGCGAGCACGCCGAAGCCGGCGACCACCTGAGCTGAGAACCTGACATGAGCACTCCGAATCCGACCGCGCCCGCCGGCGCCGCCGCACCCAAGAAGAAGAAGGTCAAGAAGAACGTGACCGACGCCGTGGCGCACATCCACGCGTCGTTCAACAACACGATCGTCCTGATCACCGACCGCCAGGGCAACACCCTGTCGTGGGCCACCGCCGGCTCGTGCGGCTTCAAGGGCTCGCGCAAGTCGACGCCGTTCGCCGCGCAGGTCGCCGCCGAGAAGGCCGCCACCGCCGCCGCCGAGCACGGCGTCAAGACGCTTGAAGTCCTGGTCAAGGGCCCCGGCCCGGGCCGCGAGTCCGCCGTGCGCTCGCTGAACAACGCCGGCTTCAAGGTCACCAACATCACCGACGTGACCCCGATCCCGCACAACGGCTGCCGCGCTCCCAAGCGCCGCCGCGTGTAAACGGGGGAGACATATATATATGGCCAAGTACATCGGACCGAAGTGCAAGCTGTCGCGCCGCGTCGGCGCGGACCTCATGCTGAAGGGCCGCGGGCGCTCGCTCGAGACCAAGTGCAAGCTGGAGACCCCGCCGGGCCAGCACGGCGCGCGCAAGCAGCGCCCGTCGGACTACGCCCTGCAGCTGCGCGAGAAGCAGAAGCTCAAGCAGATGTACGGCGTGCTCGAGCGCCAGTTCCGCAACTACTACCTGAAGGCCTCGGGCCGCAAGGGCGCCACCGGCCTGCTGCTGCTGCAGTTGCTCGAGAGCCGCCTGGACAATATTGTCTACCGCATGGGCTTCGCTGCCACCCGCGCCGAGGCGCGCCAGCTGGTCAGCCACAAGCACATCGCCGTCAACGGCCGGACCGTCAACACGCCGTCGTACTCGGTGGAGCCGGGCGACACCGTCGAGATCCGCGAGAAAGCCCGCGCCCAGACCCGCATCGCGCAAGCGCTGTCGATCGCCGCGCAGATCGGCTTCCCCGACTGGATGGAAGTCGACGAGAAGGGCCTGAAGGGCAAGTTCAAGAGCGTTCCCGAGCGGGAGCAGATGCTCCCCGACATCAACGAAAACCTGGTCGTGGAGCTGTACTCCAAGTAATTCAACTGGCGCTCCGCGCCAGGCTGCGAATCTCAGCGCTTCGACCGGCGGGACGGATTCGCATCACGTTTCAACCGAGGTAACTGTCAATGCAAGCTGTCAACGATCTCCTGAAGCCGCGCACCATCGAAGTGGAGCAGGTGTCGGCCAACCGCGCCCGCGTCTCGCTCGAGCCCATGGAGCGCGGCTTCGGCCACAC
>JBQTJQ010000097.1:0-6420 GCA_052386975.1 Gammaproteobacteria bacterium
GAGCCCGATGGCCGGAATGCCGCCGCGCCAATCGGTGGTCTCGACCTGGACCTCGGCGGTCACCGCCGCCCCGGTCACCGGATTGAACGACAGGTAGCGCAGCGCGCTGGATTCCTGGCGGATGACGCGCACCGTGTTGTCGCTGCCGACCGCGATGTCGTGCTCGCCTGGCGTCGTGCTCACACCCGCCGCCGTCTCGGCCCTGATCAGGAACGTCGGGCTGGCCGGATTGGCCGCGTCGCCGTTGCGGTCGTCGCCGGCCGGGTCGATCAGCACGGAACGCAATGGCTCGGCGGTTCCCTGGAAGGTGATCACGATGCGATCGTCGTCGAGCACGCCGATCCGCGGGCGGCTCTCCTTGGCGGCGTCGGCCGTGTTGATCCTCGTGGCATCGATCAGGATGTCGCCGTCCCGGTCGATCATCATGTAATAGATGTCTTTCGTCGCGGTGTTGTTCTCGTCCGTCCACCCCTGTAGTGCCAAGTGGATGCGGCCATCGGAGTCGGTCACCGAGTCAGGCGCGGACCACGCCAACGTCGTGCCGTCGTTCAGCACGGTCTTGGTGATGTCCTTGGCGCTGGCCGGCGCGGAAAGCACTGCCGCGGCGAACAGGGAAACCAGCGCACTCGACGAGAAGCCGTTCTTGTTCATCGTTGCCCCCTCGGTGAATTCGTTTGCCCGGTTCATCCGACCCCACCCGCCGGGCGCAAGTCGAGCCAGACTGCGCCAGCGTCAAGGGCGTGTCAACCGACGTTTTCGATCCAGCAGAAGTCCGGCGGCGGCAACCCCGGCCGCCCAAAAATCCGTACAATGCGCGCCCTCGCGGGACCGCGTGGTGATGTAGCTCAGACGGTTAGAGCGCGGCACTCATAATGCTGAGGTCGGCGGTTCGATTCCGCCCATCACCACCAATTGTTTCAACGACTTGGAAAGGACTCGCCTCATGAAGCTCGTCGCAATGATCCTGGGCGGCCTGGCGGCGCTGATCGTGCTGGTCCTCGGGCTGTGGACGCTGATCACTTTGAACTACACGTACTCGAACGGCGAGCGCGCCGGCTACGTGCAGAAGATTTCCGAGAAGGGCTGGATCTGCAAGACCTGGGAAGGCGAGATCGCCATGGCCAACCTGCCCGGCGCGATGCCGCAGATCTTCGAGTTCAGCGTGCGCGACGACGCCGTCGCGGAGCAGATCTCCAAGCTGGCGGGCCAGCGCGTGTCGCTGACCTACGACGAGCACCCGGGCATCCCGACCAGCTGCTTCGGCGACACGCCCTACTTCATCGTCAAGGTCACGCCGATCACCGACGCCGTGCCGCTGCCGGCGACGCCGCCGCCCGCTCCCGCTCAGTAGCCAGGCAGGCCTCGATCCAGCCGGCGAGCACGTCCAGCAGCTCGCCCATCACCTCGGCGTCCGTGCGCCCGGTGCGCTTCGGCACGTGGAACGAGTGATCCGCGTCCTCGAACAGGCGCAGCGTCGCGCCGAGGCGCACGGTCAGCGGCCGCAGCAGCCGCACCTGCGCGAAATCGTCGCGGCTGCCCTGCAGGAACAGCATCGGCACGTGCACGCCGGCCAGGTGCTCGCCGCGCTCGTCCGACGCCTTGCCCGGCGCGTGCAGCGGGAATCCCAGGAACGCCAATCCGTGTACGCCGTCGAGCGGCGCCTCGGCCTGGGCCTGCGAGGTCATGCGGCCGCCGAACGACTTGCCGCCCGCGAACAGCGCCAGCTTCGGCAGCTTGCGCGCCGCGGCGGTGACGGCCGCGCGCACCGCGGCCTGCGCGACCTTCGGGTCGTCGGGCCGCTTGCTGCCGCGCTCCATGTAGGGGAACTGGTAGCGCAGCGTCGCCACGCCGCGCTTGGACAGGCCCGCCGCCACGGCAGCGAGGAATGGATGCTTCATGCCGGCGCCCGCCCCGTGGGCGAGCACGAAGCAGGCGCGGGCCTTGCGCGGCGCCTCGAGCAGGCCGGAGACCTGCCCGCCCCTGGGAATCGCGATCTTCACGGCAGTGGCGCTCATGCGGCTGCCTTCATCAGCGTCTGGGCATAGGCCGGCGCGGTCGGTTCGTGCATGAAGTAAACATACACCTCGTCCCAGTTGGTGCCAGCGAGCCGCCCGGCCCACTGCTTCAGCTCGGCGTCCGAGTAGCCCTCCAGCCGCAGGCGCACGTAGCCCCACACCGCGGTCTCGACCAGGGCCGGCGGCGAGCCGTCCTCGCGCTCCGAGAAGCACAGCGATGCGCCGGCGGCGTCCAGCGCGGCGTAGACCGCGTCGTCGAACCAGCTGTCGTGGCGGAACTCGAAGGCGGCGCGGTGATCGTCCGGCAGCAGTTCGAGGAAGTCGGTCAGCCGCGGCAGGTCCTTCTTCAGGAACGGCGGCAGCTGGAACAGCACCGGGCCGCGCTTGGCGCCGAGCGCCTCGAGCTGCCGGTACAGGTATTCGACCGAGTCCCTCGACTCCTCCGCCTTCAGCCGCGCGAAGTGCGTGATGCGGCGGCTGGCCTTGATGGCGAAGCGGAACGCATCGGGCGTTACGCCCGCCCAGTTCTCCAGCACCTCGGCCTTGGGCATGCGGTAGAAGGTGTTGTTGATCTCCACCGTCGGCAGCCGCTCGCCGTAGTACGCCAGCATGTCCTCGGGCTTGATCTTCTCCGGGTAGAACTCGCCCTTCCACTCCTTGAAGGAGTAGCCGCTGGCGCCGGCGAGGAGAGTCCCCATCGCCGCGCATCCTAGCGCGGCACCGGCACCCCGACGGGCTTGCGCCACGGCCAGTCGAGGTCGAAGCGCTTGCCGTTGAGGAAGGCGCTGATCCAGGTGCGCTGGACGGCATAGTGGTACGAGACGAAGCAGGTGACGGTGGTGAAGGCGACGATCGCGAGGAACTTGGCCTCGGCCGGCCAGTCCACGCCCAGCAGTGCCCACCCGCCAAACGCCACCGCCGGCAGGTGCGTCAGGTAGACCCAGTACGACGACTGGGACAGGTACAGCGCCCAGGGCGACGCGGTGTCGAACCAGCGCAGCGTCGCGCCGAGCGCCACGTAGATGATCGCCCACGTGCAGACGGCGTTCGTCAGCGCGGCCGCCAGCTGCGCCGTGGCGGATCCCGGCGCCGCCAGCGCGACCCGCATCAGGTGCTCGGCCAGCGGAAACAGCACGATCGCCAATGGCAGCGTCCAGCCCAGGAACCGCGGATAAACGGCGAGCGAATCGCGGTGCGCATGCAACACGTACCCGATCGTGAAGAACGAGCCGTAGTAGAGGTGGCTCCAGTTCGGGCTGAGCGTGAAGGAATTGGGCATCAGCAGGCCGCCAGGAATCGGCAGCAGCGTCGCGGTCGTCACGAGGCCCAGGACCACCAGGCCTGCGGGCGACGCCAGCAACTTGCGCGCGGCTGCCGCGCGCACGGAGGCGCGAGCGAGCCAGGCGCTCAGCGGGATGAACAGGTACATCCAGCACAGGTAGTAGAGGAACCAGAGGTGCGCCGGCGCGGGGTCTTTCGGCATGTAGCCGAGCGCGTGCGCCTCGTCCCGCAGCGCCATGAACTGGCTCCACTCGGGCACCAGCTCATGCGTGCCGACTCTCAGCGTCACCATCATGGACAGGAGGAACAGCGTCGCCAGCGGCACGACCGTCAGCGTGCCGGCGACCAGCGGCGCCAGCACCCGCGCCGCGCGGTTGCGGTAAGTGCCCCACAGCCCGCGCTTCTCGACCAGCAGCGCGGTGAAGAACCCGGACAGCAGGAAGAACAGCGGCATGCGGAAGTTGTGGATGAAGAGGAACAGCCAGTCGAAGACGGGCGACTGCGTGCTGTCGGTGAACAGGTGTTGCCCCGGCAGCGGTTCTGCCAGGTAGAACATGCAGGCGTGTACCACGATGCCCAGGATCATCATGCCGCCGCGCAGGGCGTCGAAGCCGTAGTAGCGCCGTTCGTCCATGGACGGGCATGCTACCCGCATGGTGAAGGACAAGCTCGGCGAGTACTCCGCGAAGCGGAGCTTCACTTCCACTCCGGAGCCGCAGGGCAAGGTCGCCGCGCCGACCGCGGGACCCCTGCTGTTCGTGGTGCAGATGCACGACGCCACGCGCCTGCACTACGACTTCCGGCTCGAAGTCGACGGCGTGCTGAAATCCTGGGCCGTGCCCAAGGGCCCGTCGCTGAATCCCGCCGACAAGCGCATGGCGGTGATGACCGAGGATCACCCCTACGACTACGGCTCGTTCGAGGGCGTGATCCCGCCCAGGCAGTACGGCGCCGGCGAAGTGATCGTGTGGGACTGCGGTGTCTACACGCCCGACGAAGCGAAGGACGGCAAGCGCACCGAGCACTGGTACCACGATCGCGCACGCGCCGAGAACGAGATTCGCCAGGGCCTGGCCAGGGGCAAGCTCAGCATCACGCTGCGCGGCGAGAAACTGAAAGGCTCGTGGGCGCTGGTGCGCATGGCCAAGGACCCGAAGACCTGGCTGCTGATCAAGCACAAGGACCGCTTCGCGTCGGAGACCGACGTCACCGCGCGCGATCGCTCGGTGCTGTCCGGCGTCACGGTGGCGGACCTCAAGTCGGTGCCGGCGCAACGGATGCCGGCGGCGAACCTGGTGCCGACCGGTGCGACGACGCGCATGCCCGACAAGCTCGAGCCGATGCAGGCCGAGGTAGGCGACAAGGTCTTCAATGCCGACGCGTGGTCGTGGGAGCCCAAGCTCGACGGCTACCGCGTGATCGCTTTCATCGGCGCGGACGGCGTGAAGCTGCGCTCGCGCCGCGGCCTCGACCTGACTTCCTCGTTTCCGCGCCTGGCCGGCGAGCTCGGGCAGCAAGCCGTGGCCGGCATGGTGCTCGACGGCGAGATCGTCGCGCTCGATGCGTCGGGCAAGCCGTCGTTCAGCGCGCTGCAGAACCGCGTGCAGCTCAAGACCGTGCGCGAGCTCGCCGCCGCCGACCGCGACGTGCCGGTGGTGTTCTACGCCTTCGACCTGCCGCACTTCGCCGGCGTGGATCTCACCCAGCGGCCGTACCGCGAGCGGCGGCGCTACCTGGCGCAGTGCCTGCTGCCGTCCAAGCTCGTCCAGCTGGTGCACGCCTCCGACGACGGCGTCGCGCTGCACGCGGCGGCGCTGGCCAGCGGCTTCGAGGGTGTGATCGGCAAGCGCCGCGACAGCCGTTACGAAACCGGCCGGCGTTCGGGCGCGTGGCTGAAAGTGAAGCCCACGCAGAGCGCGGAGTTCGTGATCGGCGGCTACACGCGCGGCAAGGGCTCGCGCGAAGCGTTCGGCGCGATCCTGGTCGGTTACCGGGAGGGCAAGAAGCTGCGCTTCGCCTCGGGCGTGGGCTCGGGCTTCGACGATCGCGGCGTGACGAAGATGCTCGAATTGCTGAAGGCGCGCGAGCGCAAGGCCATGCCGTTCGCCGACAAGCCCGACGTGCCGGGGCCGATGGTCTGGGTCGAGCCTGATCTGGTTGCCGAAGTGAAGTTCCAGAGCTGGACCGAGGACGGCCACCTGCGGGCGCCGGTGTTCCTGCGGCTGCGAGACGATGTCGACGCAAAGGACGTCGTGAAACGTGCAGGTCGGCAAGCCTTTGCCGACGCAGAAGGCGGCAAGGGATTGCCGCCCTACGGCAACGACGTTGCCGAAGTGCTCTCGCAACTCGATTCAACCAGGAACACCTTCACCCTCGCCTGCGGGCCGCACCGCATCAAGCTGACGCACCTCGACCGCGTGTACTGGCCGGCCGATCCGGCGCTCAAGCAGCCCGCCGTGACCAAGCGCGACCTGCTGCGCTACTTCGCGCAGGTGTCGCCCTTCATCCTCACGCACCTGGCCGACCGGCCGCTGACCATGATCCGCATGCCGGATGGCATCGGCGGGCAACGCTTCTTCCAGAAGCACTGGGAACAGGAGCGGCCGCCGTTCGTCGAGAGCGTCACGGTGTTCTCCGACAGCAAGGAGAAGCAGCACAACTACCTGCTGTGCCAGAACCTGCCCACATTGTTATGGCTGGCGCAGAGCGGCACGCTCGAGTTCCACGTCTGGCATTCGCGCACGAAAACCGGCGACGACTCGCCGATCGACAGCACCGACTACGCCGCGTCCACGACTTCCCTGGAGGGCTCGATCGCGAACTATCCCGACTACGTGGTGTTCGACATCGACCCGTACATCTATTCCGGCCTGGAAAAGAAAGGCGACGAGCCGGAGCTGAACACCATTGCGTTCGAAAAAGGCAAGGAGGTCGCGTTCTGGCTGCGCGAACTGCTGAACACGATGAAGCTCGAGCCGATCGTGAAGACCTCGGGCAAGACCGGCCGGCATGTATTTGTACCGATCAAGCGCACCATCGACTTCGACGCCGCGCGCCACGTGTCGGAACTGGTCGGCCGCCACCTGCTGCGGCTGCATCCGAAGGACATCACGATGGACTGGGC
>JBQTJQ010000098.1:0-7268 GCA_052386975.1 Gammaproteobacteria bacterium
TCGTTTCGCATGAGCCGCTGGCGCGCGGCGGCGCCTTCGCGCTGGTGCTGGCGGCGATGCTGACGGCCGAGGCGCTGTGGGCGCGGCGCGCCGGGCCGATGCGGCGCCGCGCGCGCTGGACCGCCAACGTCTCGATCGTGCTGATCGACACGCTGCTGGTGCGGCTGCTCATTCCGGTGGGCGCCGCCGGCACGGCGGCCTGGGCCGCGCAGAGTGGCCTCGGCGCGCTTAACCAGGTGGAGTGGCCGGCGGCGCTCGAGGGCCTGCTGGCCTTCCTCGCGCTGGACGCGGCCATCTACTGGCAGCACCGGCTGTTCCATCGCGTTCCGTGGTGCTGGCGCCTCCACCGCATGCACCACAGCGACCTCGAGTTCGACGCCACCACCGGCGTGCGCTTCCACCCGGCCGAGATCCTGCTGTCGATGCTGATCAAGATCGCCGTGGTGACTGCCCTGGGAGCGCCGGCGATCGCGGTGATCCTGTTCGAGATTGCGCTGAACGCGACCTCGCTGTTCAACCACGGCAACCTGCGGCTGCCGCCCGCCGCCGATCGCGCGTTGCGCGCCGTCGTCGTCACGCCGGACATGCACCGCGTGCACCACTCGGTGCACCGGGCCGAGCACGACAGCAACTACGGCTTCAACCTGTCGTGGTGGGACCGCCTGTTCCGCAGCTACACCGACCAGCCGCGGGAAGGGCACGCGGAAATGCAGATCGGCCTGCACGCTTTCCGCGCCGAGCCCGAGCAGCGCCTGTCCGCGCTGCTGGCGCAGCCTTTTAAAAAAGGGTCAGATCAATTTTCGGGCGGGGTTCGCTGAGCAGTGGTCACTTGGGAAAATTGATCTGACCCTTTTTTGTTCATGAAGCGCCTGCGGATCCACCAGTCGAGGCTGACGTAGCGGCCGGCGCCGAGGAAGGCCAGCGCCAGCAGCATGATGAAGTAGGTCACCGCGAACTCGACGCCGTTGTTCAGGATCACGAAGTTCCCGAACTCGGTCAGGTGCTCCCAGTCGCCGTGCTGCATCAGGATCTCCCTGGCCTCCTCGAGCCGCTTCTGCGCTTCCATCGCGCGCATGTTGGAGAAGATGCCGGAGCCTTCGGCGATCGCCAGCCAGCCGTTCTGCCAGTGCACGCTGAACGTGGCCACCAGCATCGTGAACATCATCGGGATGCACATCCAGCGCAGCGCCAGCCCGAGGATCAGGCACACCGCGCCGCCGAGCTCGGCGGCCGTGGCCAGGAACGCCATCAGCCAGGGCAGCGGCAGGCCCAGGCCCCACTCGGCGTTGCCGAACCATTCGACGGTGTCGGCGAAATGCGCGATTTTCTGGGTGCCGGCCATCCAGAAGATCGGCGCGAGGTAGACGCGCAGCAGCAGCGAGGGCACGAAATCGAGCACGACCAGCCGGTCCAGCAGGCCCTGCGCACGCGTGGCGAGTTGCACGATCATCGGTGACCCCCGTAGGGCGGCATTCCCATGCCGCCGGCATCGTCGGCGAAGGATCGCCGACCTACGAGCTGGGCGGTATGCCCCGCCGTTCGCCGATCATTTCGCGTCGTTCAGCGCCCAGTCGTATTCGTCGTCGCCGATGCGCTTCATGCCGGCGAGCTGCTTCGCCAGCGCCGGCTCGGCGTACTGCTTCAGGTGCGCGATCACGCCGGCGTCGGTGCCACCGAAGTCGGCGGCGAACCAGTCGTAGATGCTCGACACGGTCAGCTCGCCCTTGTGAACCCGCGCGCCGCGCGGGTGGTTGACGTAGGCGCGCGCGCCCGCGTCGAGCAGCGCCTCCATGTTGCCGGCGGTATACGCCTGCGGTTGCAGGTTCGGGCAGCCGATCGATGCGCAGTTCACGGCGTAGTGCGTGCGCGGGTCCTTCCAGATCGGCCGCAGGATGCGGTGCTCGATGTCGTCGAGCGAGACCTTCTCGCCCTCGATCGTGAGCAGCTTCTTCTTCCACGGCCCCTTGGCGAAGAAGCCGGGCGAGATGTTGATCTTCATGATGCTGTCGACCGGGTAGTGGTCGAGCACGACCTTCACGGTCGTCGCGTTGTACAAATTGATCCAGTAGGCGCGCTGCTCGGCGCGACTGAAGCGGCTGATCGGAATGCCCTCGAGCTTCCTGACATAGGCGTCGAGGGCCTTGCGATCCGCCGCGTCGACCTTGCCGTAGGCGATGCGATTGATGCCGTCCTGGCCCGGGCGCACCTGGCGCGCGAGCCAATCGTTCCACTCGGCATGCTCGATCGCGACCTTGCCCTGGGTCGAGGCTTCCCAGCGGGCCCACAGCTCGGCCTTCGGCGCGGCCAGCGCGGCGAGCGAGGGGGCCATCAGGACGATGAACGCGAGGACGCGCATGGCGGGATCAAGGGACCTGCGCCTTGGACCCCGCTGCCGGCAGATGATTCTGCAGCCAGGCCAGCAGGTCCGCGGTGACCTGGTCGCGGCAGGTTTCGTTGAACAGCTCGTGGCGCGCGCCGTCGTAGATTTTCACCGTGAGGTCGCGCAGTCCGACCTGCTGGTAGAGCCGCTCGCGCGCGCGCGGGCCGCGCGCGCCGCGGCTGACCGGGTCGGCGGAGCCGGCGATGAGCAGCGCCGGCAGGGGCTTGGGCACGCGCCGCAGGCGGTTGGGCTGGGTCAGCTTGCCGGCCGCGTCCAGCAGGTCGAGCCACATCCCGGTGCTGCAGCGGAAGCCGCACTGCGCATCGGCGGCGTACGCGTCCACCTCGGCGGCATCGCGCGAGAGCCAGTCGAATTTCGTGCGCGCCGGCGCGAAGGCGCGGTTGAATGCGCGGAACGACAGCGCTTCGCCGACCGCGCTCGGATTGCGCCGCCCGTACAGCACCTGCTCGACGCGCAGCAGGCCGAGGCCGACGCGGCGCAGCGGCCCGAAGTCGCCGGTGGTCGCGGAAAAAATCGCGCCGGCCAGGGTGTCGCCCGAGTCGGCGACGTAGTGCTGCAGCAGGAACGAGCCCATGCTGTGGCCGAGCATGAAGAACGGCTTGCCGGGCTGGTCGCGCTGCGCGAGGCGCTGCACGTCGCGGATCGAGGAGATCGCCACGCGCCAGCCGCGGCGGTCGGCGAAGTGGCCGCGCACCTCGGCGTGCGGGCCGTGCCCCGGCAGGTCGTGCGCGTACACCGCGAATCCCGCGCCGGTCAGCGCGCCGGCGAGCCGCGCGTAGCGCCCGCCGTGCTCGGCCATGCCGTGGATGACCTGCACCACGCCGCGCGCCGGCGCATCCGGGCGCCAGCAGCGCACCCAGGCGTGCGTGCCGCCGGCAACCCGATGCTGGAACTCGGTGCTTTGCACGGTGTATCGTCCCCAACCCGCCCCGGGCGACGCTAACACAACGAGGAGGGACCGGCGATGACCGCCCAGTCCACAACACTTCTGGCGATCGACCAGGGCACCACCAGCAGCCGCGCGATCGTGTTCGACAAGCGCGGCCGCAAGCTCGGCGTCGCGCAGCAGGAATTGCCGCAGTCGTTCCCGCAGCCAGGCTGGGTCGAGCACAACCCCGAGCGGATCTGGAAGGACAGCGTCGCCGTCGTGCGCGGCGCGCTGAAGAAAGCCCGCGCCGGCGCGGGCGAGATCGCCGCGCTCGCCATCACCAACCAGCGCGACACCACCAGCGTGTGGGATCGCGCCACCGGCAAGCCCGTGCACCCGGCGATCGTCTGGCAGGACCGGCGCACCGCCGAGTTCTGCAAGTCGCGTCACACGCCGCAGCGCGAGCGCTGGCTCGCCGAGCGCACCGGCCTGCTGCTCGATCCGTATTTCTCCGCGACCAAGATCGCCTGGATCCTCGACCACGTTGCCGGCGCGCGCGCGCGGGCCGAGCGCGGCGAGCTCGCCTTCGGCACGGTGGACTGCTGGCTGCTGTGGAAGCTCACCGGCGGCCGCGTCCACGCCACCGACGCGACCAACGCCTCGCGCACGCTGCTGTTCAACATCCGCACCCAGCGCTGGGATCCGGAGCTGCTGCAGTTTTTCAACGTGCCCGCGGCGCTGCTGCCGGAGGTGCGCGACAGCGCCGCCGATTTTGGCCGCACCGACAAGAAGTTGTTCGGTGCCGAGATCCCGATCCGGGGGATTGCCGGCGACCAGCAGGCGGCGACCGTCGGCCAGGCCTGTTTTGCGCCCGGCATGGCCAAGAGCACCTACGGCACCGGTTGCTTCCTGGTGCTGAACACCGGCGCCGAGCTCAAGCTGTCGCACAACAAGCTCTTGTCCACCATCGCCTACCGGCTCGACGGCAAGCCGACCTACGCCATGGAAGGCAGCATCTTCATCGCCGGCGCCGCGGTGCAATGGCTGCGCGATGCGGTGCACCTGATCAGGCAGGCCGGCGACACCGAGAGCATCGCGCGCAGCATCGCCGACACCCGCGGCGTCTACCTGGTGCCGGCGTTCACCGGGCTCGGCGCGCCGTACTGGGACCCGGAGGCGCGCGGCGCGATCTTCGGCCTGACCCGCGACGCCGGCCTCGCGCACATCGTGCGCGCGGCGCTGGAGTCGGTGTGCTACCAGACCCGCGACCTGCTCGCGGCGATGGCGCAGGACGCGGTCGCGCCGGTGGAGCTGCGCGTCGACGGCGGCATGGTGGTCAACAACTGGTTGACCCAGAGCCTGGCCGACATCCTGCAGGTCGGCGTGGTGCGGCCGCGAACGGTGGAGACCACCGCGCTCGGCGCCGCGTTCCTGGCCGGGCTGCAGGCCGGCGTCTACGGCTCGCTGGCCGAGATCGGCGAGCTCTGGCAGGTGGACCGCACGTTCAAGCCGAAGCTGGCGCGCGCGAAGGCCGACGCGCAGTACGCGGGCTGGCAGAAGGCCGTGGCGCGGGTGCGCGCGTAGGTCGGCAAGCCGTTGCCGACGGCGGCATGGAATGCCGCCCTACGGCGCCTTGGCCAGCGTGCCTTCGAGCGTCACGCTCGCCGAGAAGTACCCGACCCGGCACTCGTACTCGGTCGCGCTGCGGAACTCGCGGTTCTTGTACAGGCTCTTGACCTCGACCACGGCATTGGCGCCGGCCTTGCGCGCGGCGTTGCGCAGCGACGCCAGCGCCTCGATGAACGACAGGTCGCAGGCCTCGCGCTCGGTGCGCATCGGCAGGAAGGTCTTGCGCTCGCTGGTCTGGATCGACAGCGATTCCGCCGGTCCCGGCGCGGACTGCCCGGACCAGTAGAACCGGACGGTGTCGTCGAAGCGGTCGCGTCCCTGGGCCGAGCCCATCACGGTGGCGAGGTCGAACAGCCACTGCTCGTCCTTGGCCTGCGCCGCCGCGGGCGCCAGCGCGCCCGCCAGCAACGATGCGATCGCGAGTACTCGTATCGGCGCCATGCCCGGCATCTTAGCAACCGATGTCACGCGGCGTTAGCGCGAGCTTGCCCCGAGGCGTAGACTTCGACTCGCGGCAGTTCTGTCGCGCAGAAGGAGACGGTCATGAAGAAGCTCTGCGTGGTGGGCTTGGCGGCGCTGCTGGCGGCGCCGATGGCGCAGGCCGGCGACATGCCGTCGGGCGCGGTCATGGGTTACCTCACGAGGACCGAACTGGACCTCGGCGGGTTCGGCAAGGACGACGGCATCGGCGTCGGCGTCCGCGGCTGGGCCTCGATCCAGGACGGCTTCTTCGCCCACGGTGAATACCAGACCACCGGCCTGGACGGCATCGACCTCGAGAGCCTGCGCATCGGCGGCGGCTACGCCGCGGCGCTGCCCCAGGTGCCGATGAAGGACGCGATGTGGATGGCGAAGGCCGAGATCATCGACTTCGGCGCGGACACCAACGAGGACGGCATCGGCGTGCACGGCGGCGCGATGTTCGAGTTGCAGCCGCAGCTCGGCCTGTTCGGCTCGCTGGGCTACCTGATGCTCAACGAGTCCGACGGCTTCGAGCTCAACGTCGGCGCGCACTACATGTTCATGAAGGACCTGGCCGCCGTCGCCGACCTCCGTTACTACATGGGCTCGATCGACCTGGGCGCGATCAACGACTTCACGGTCATGGAACTGCGCGTGGGCGTCGCGTACCTGTTCCACCGCTGACGCGGGCCTAGCGCAGCAGGTCCTCGATCGCGGCGCGCTCGTCGCGCAGCTCCTTCTCCGTGGCGTCCATGCGCGCGCGCGAGAAGTCGTCCACCTTCAGGCCCTGGACGATTTCGTACTGCCCGTTCTTCGTGGTGCACGGATAGCCGTAGACCACGCCGGCCTTGATGCCGTAGCTGCCGTCCGACGGCACCGCCATTGACACCCACTTGCCGTTGCTGCCGAGCGCCCAGTCGCGCACGTGGTCGATCGCGGCCGATGCGGCCGACGCCGCGCTCGACAGCCCGCGCGCCTTGATGATCGCCGCGCCGCGCTGCTGCACCACCGGGATGAAGTCCTTCTCGATCCAGCCCTGGTCCACCAGCGACTTGGCCGGCTTGCCGCCGACGGTGCAGTGCGAGATGTCGGGATATTGAGTGGCGCTGTGGTTGCCCCAGATGACCATCCTGTCGATGTCGTTCGGGTGGCTGCGCGTTTTCGCCGCGAGCTGCGACAGCGCGCGGTTGTGGTCGAGGCGCACCATCGCGTGGATCTGCTTCGCATCGAGCTTTCTGGCGTTGCTCGCCGTGATCAGCGCATTGGTGTTCGCCGGATTGCCGACCACCAGCACACGCACGTCGCGATCGGCCTTGTCGCTCAAGGCCTTGCCCTGCACCGAGAAGATCGCGGCGTTGGCGGTGAGCAGGTCCTTGCGCTCCATGCCGGGACCGCGCGGGCGCGCGCCGACCAGCAGCGCGTACTTCACGTTCTCGAAGGCCTCTTCCGGCTTGCCGGTGGCGACCACGCCCTGCACCAGCGGGAAGGCGCAGTCGTCCACTTCCATGACCGTGCCCTTGAGCTTCTCGATCATGTCGGGGATGTCGAGCAGGTGCAGGATCACCGGCTGGTCCTTGCCGAGCAGATCGCCGGAGGCGACGCGGAAGATCAGCGAGTAGGCGATCTGGCCGGCGGCGCCGGTGATGGCGACACGGACGGGCTGCTTCATGGGAGTCCCCGGACGGCGTTGTTTTGAGGGAGCGGGAGGATAACAAACTGGGCGATGCGGGGCCCTAGGTCGTGCCCCTCAGAACCACGTGCGGCGGCGTTCTGAGCGTGCCGCGCAGCGACAGCCAGCCCAGCAGCGTGACGATCGCGGCGCCGGGGCCGGGGGCGGGGAGCCACCCCGACGGGGGGCGGGCGGAGGGGCTCGTGGGCAACTGCGCGGGCCGCCCCACCGCGCCCGCC
>JBQTJQ010000099.1:0-21727 GCA_052386975.1 Gammaproteobacteria bacterium
ATGCAGCAGTCCCACATCCGCAACTTCTCGATCATCGCCCACATCGACCACGGCAAGTCGACGCTGGCCGACCGCTTCATCCAGTTGTGCGGCGGGCTGGAGGAGCGCGAGATGACCGAGCAGGTGCTCGACAACAATCCCATCGAGCGCGAGCGCGGCATCACCATCAAGGCCCAGGCCGTGTCGCTGAACTACACCGCGCGCAGCGGCGAGCGCTACCAGTTCAACATCATCGACACCCCGGGCCACGTCGACTTCTCCTACGAGGTCAGCCGCTCGCTGGCGGCCTGCGAGGGCGCGCTGCTGGTGGTGGACTCGACCCAGGGCGTCGAGGCCCAGACCGTGGCCAACTGCTACACCGCCATCGAGCAGCACCTCGAAGTGCTGCCGGTGCTGAACAAGATCGATCTGCAGAACTCCGAGGCCGACCGCGTGGCCGAGGAGATCGAGGAGATCGTCGGCATCGACGCCACCGACGCGCTGCGCATCTCGGCCAAGACCGGCCTCAACGTGCCGGACGTGCTCGAGGCCGTGGTGCACAAGCTGCCGTCGCCCAGGGGCAACGAGCAGGCGCCGCTGCAGGCGCTGATCGTCGACTCGTGGTTCGACAACTACCTCGGCGTGGTGTCGCTGGTGCGCGTGGTCAACGGCGCGGTGAAGAAGGGCCAGAGGATCCGCGTGATGTCTACCGGCAAGGACTACGAGGTGACGATGCTCGGCGTGCACACGCCCAAGCGCGTCGGCCGCGAGGCGCTGGCCACCGGCGAGGTCGGCTTCCTGGTCGCCGGCATCAAGGACATCTTCGGCGCGCCGGTCGGCGACACGCTGACCGACTCGAAGCACCCTTGCGACACGCAGCTGGCGGGCTTCAAGAAGGTGCAGCCGCGGGTGTTCGCCGGCATGTTCCCGGTGGACGCCGAGGACTTCGAGAATTTCCGCGACTCGCTGCAGAAGCTGCGCCTGAACGACTCGGCGATCCAGTTCGAGCCCGAGAATTCGATGGCGCTGGGCTTCGGCTTCCGGGTCGGCTACCTCGGCATGCTGCACATGGACATCGTGCAGGAGCGGCTCGAGCGCGAGTACGACCTGAACCTGATCACCACCGCGCCGAGCGTGGTCTACGAAGTGGTGTTGGCACACGGCAGGGGCGTGGTGCAGATCGACAACCCGGCCAAGCTGCCCGACAGCGGCCTGTACGACGAGGTGCGCGAGCCGATCATCATCGCCCGCATCCTGATGCCGCAGGAGCACGTCGGCCCGGTCATGCAGCTGTGCATGGAGAAGCGCGGCAGCCAGCGCAACCTGCGCTATCACGGCAAGCAGGTGCAGCTCGAGGTCGAGATGCCGCTGGCCGAGGTCGTGCTGGACTTCTTCGACCGCCTCAAGAGCGTGTCGCGCGGCTACGCCTCGTTCGAGTACGAGTTCGACCGCTTCCAGGCCGGCGACCTGGTCAAGCTGGACGTGCTGGTGAACGGCGACAAGGTCGACGCGCTGGCGACGATCGTGCACAGCGACGCGGCTTACGCGCGTGGGCGCGACCTGTGCGAGAAGATGAAGGAAGTGATCCACCGCCAGCAGTTCGACATCGCCATCCAGGCGGCGATCGGCAGCAAGATCATTTCGCGCAGCACGGTCAAGGCGCTGCGCAAGGACGTCATCGCCAAGTGCTACGGCGGCGACGTGTCGCGCAAGCGCAAGCTGCTCGATAAACAGAAAGAAGGCAAGAAACGCATGAAGCAGGTTGGCACGGTGGAGATCCCGCAGGAGGCGTTCCTGGCCGTGCTCGGCGTGGAACGCAGGAAATGAACGGCTTCTTCCACTTCCTGCAGTACGAGCTGGGCCTGACCTTCGCCAGCGCCCTGACGCTGCTGACGCTGCTCACCGGCGTGGTGTGGGCGCTCGACAAGTGGGTCCTCGGCCCGCGCCGCCGCGGCCTGATGCTGGACCCGCAAGCCGACAAGCCCGGCTGGTTCGTCGACTTCTGCCGGTCGTTCTTCCCGGTGATCCTGATCGTGCTGCTGCTGCGCTCGTTCGTGGCCGAGCCGTTCCGCATTCCGTCGGGGTCGATGATGCCGACGCTGCGTGACGGCGATTTCATCCTGGTCAACAAGTACACCTACGGCCTGCGCGACCCGGTGTTCCACCGCAAGTTCCTCGCGGCGGGCCAGCCGGCCCGCGGCGACGTCGTGGTGTTCCGGTTCCCGAAGGACACCAGGAAGGACTTCATCAAGCGCGTGATCGGGCTGCCAGGCGACCGCATCGCGTACCGCGACAAGCGGTTGATCGTGAACGGCGAATCGGTGCCGATCACGGCGGACGGCGTATATACTGAGACCGGCCCGCGGGCTGGTGTCGTGCTGCGATTCGCGGAGGAACTCGGGCCGGTGAACCACCGGATCCTGCAGGACCCCGGCCGGCGCGCGGAGGACGTCGAGTTCCAGGTGCCCGAAGGCCACTACTTCATGATGGGCGACAACCGCGACGGCAGTGACGACAGCCGCAGCTGGGGCTTCGTGCCGGAAGGCAACCTCGTCGGGCGGGCGTTCTTCATCTGGATGAGCTGGGACTTCGGGCGCTCGCGACCGGATTTCTCGCGCATCGGCAATCGCATCGAGTAAGGCTTAAGGAGACAGACATGCAACTGCGGAACCGTCAGCGCGGCCTTGGGCTCTGGGGCTGGATTTTCGTGCTCGGCGTGATCGGCTTCACCGCGATGGTCACGCTCACGCTGGTGCCGTTCTACCTGGCCGAGATGTCCATCCAGAAGGTCGTGAAGCAGACCGCGAACGACCCGGCCAATGCCAACGCGCCAATCCAGGTGCTGCGCAAGAACATGCAGACGCGGTGGGACGTCGAGGGCATCACCACGCTGGACCCGAACGAGATCACGCTCGAGAAGTACGGCGCCGGCCGCGCGCTGGCGTACGACTACGAGGCGCGCGCCGAGCTGTTCGCCAACGTCTCGCTGGTGGTGCGCTTCGAGGGCAAGTACCCGCTCCCCGGGGGCGGTGGGATTGAGTGACGGCGAGCGAAGGCCTTGAGCGCTTCCAGCACCGGCTTGGCTATCGTTTCCGCGACCCGCAGTTGCTGGCGCGCGCGCTGACGCACCGCTCCGCGCCCGCGCCCGACAACGAACGCCTCGAGTTCCTCGGCGACGGCCTGATCAATTTCGCCGTCGCCGAAGCGCTCTACCGCGCGCGGCCGCAGGCCGAGGAGGGCGACCTGTCGCGCCTGCGTGCCAGCCTCGTCTGCGAGGAATCGCTGGCGCGGGTCGCCGCCGGGCTGGAGCTCGGCGAATTGCTGGCGCTCGGCGGCGGCGCGCTGAAGAGCGGCGGCTTCCGCCGCGCGCCGATCCTGGCCGACGCGCTCGAGGCCGTGCTCGGCGCGGTGTACCTCGACGGCGGCTTCGAGGCGGGCCGCGCCGCGGTCGAGCACGTGCTCGCCGCGTCGCTGGCCGACCTGCCCGACGCGGCCTCGCTGAAGGACGCCAAGACCCGGCTGCAGGAATTCCTGCAGGGCGCCGGCCGGCCGCTGCCGGTGTACGAGTTGCTGTCGTCGGAAGGGCCCGAGCACCGGCCGTCGTTCCGGGTCAGCTGCCGGTTGGCCGACGGCGGCGATGCAGCCGAAGGGCAGGCCGCGAGCCGGCGCGCCGCCGAGCAGTCGGCCGCCGAGCAGATGCTTCGGCGCCTCGGGGTGGCCCATGCGTAGCGGCATGGTCGCGGTAGTCGGGCGCCCGAACGTGGGCAAGTCGTCGCTGGTCAACGCGCTGGTGGGCAAGAAGGTCAGCATCGTCACGCGCAAGCCGCAGACCACGCGCCACCGGATCCAGGGCGTGATCCACCGGGGCGGCGGCCAGGTCGTCGTGGTCGACACGCCGGGCCTGCACCTGAAGCACGGACGCGCGCTGAACAAGTACCTGAACGACACGGCCGCCGCGTCGCTGCCGGGCGTCGACCTGGTGCTGTTCGTGGTCGAGGCCGGCAAGTGGAATGAGGAGGACGAGGCGGTGCTCAAGCGCCTGGCCCGCACGCAGGCGCCGGTCGGCCTGGTCATCAACAAGGTCGACAAGTTCGGCGACAAGGCCCGGCTGCTACCCGAGATCGGGAAGCACGCCGCGCGCCGCGAGTACGCCTTCATCCTGCCGGTGTCGGCACTCAAGCGCGACAACCTGGACAAGCTCGGCCACGAGCTGCTGTCGCGCATGCCCGAAGGGCCGAAGCTCTACCCCGACGACCGGGTCGAGGGTCAGGACCTCGCCTTCGTGCTCGCCGAGATCGTGCGCGAGAAGCTGATGGAGCGGCTGCGCCAGGAACTTCCCTACGTGCTGACCGTGCAGATCGAGAAGCTCGAGCAGGAAGAGGGGCTGACCCGCGTCGAGGCGGTGATCTGGGTCGAGCGCGAGAACCAGAAGGCCATCGTCATCGGCAACAAGGGCGCGGCGCTGAAGGCCATCGGCACGGCCGCGCGCAAGGACATGGAAGTGCGCCTCGGCAGCAAGGTGTTCCTGAAGCTGTGGGCGCGCAGCGCCAAGAACTGGACCGACGACCCGCAGGCGCTCAAGCGCTTCGGCTATCTGGGCAGCGAGGAATGAGGCGCGTGCAGCTCGAGCCGGCCTGGGTGCTCAGCGCCCGGCCCTATCGCGAGACCAGCGCGCTGGTCGAGGCGTTCGCGCAGCACTCGGGCCGGGTCGGCCTGGTCGCGCGTGGCGTGCGCGGCCCGCGCGCGCGCCAGCGCGGGCTGCTGCAGCCGTTCCAGCCGCTGCTGCTGACGTACAGCGAGCGCGGCGAGCTCGGCACGCTGGGCGCGGCCGAGCCCGGCGGCGTGCCGGTGATGCTGGCGGGCGAGGCGGTGTTCTCCGGCTGGTACCTCAACGAGTTGATGCTGCGGCTGCTGCCGCGGCGCGATCCGCACCCGCAGCTGTTCGCGCACTACGCCGAGACGCTGGCGGCGCTGCCGGGGCCGGGCGCCGCCGCCGCCCTGAGGGTGTTCGAGATGCGGCTGCTAGCCGAGCTGGGCTACGGGCTGCAGCTGCCGGAGGCGGTCGAGGCCGACGCCTGGTACGACTGGGACGCGGAGCGCGGCCTGCGGCTGTCCGAGCCGGGCCCGTCGAGCTATCGCGGCGCCAGCCTGCGCGCCCTGGCCGGCGAGGCGCTCGACACGGAAGAAAGCCTGCGCGATGCGCGCCGGCTGATGAAGGCGGCGTTAAGGCCGCATCTCGGAGATCGCGAGTTACGCACTCCGGAGATGCTGCGGGCGCTGCGCGCGGCGCGAGGCCCGCGATGAAGCGCGCGCGCACCGCGATCCGCCTGGGCGTCAACGTCGACCACGTCGCCACGATCCGCCAGGCCCGCGGCACCGGCTATCCGGACCCGGTCCAGGCCGGGCTGCTGGCCGCGCGCGCCGGCGCCGACAGCATCACCATCCACCTGCGCGAGGATCGCCGCCACATCCAGGAGCACGACGTCGAGCGCATGCAGGCGGAGTCGCCGGTGCCGGTGAACCTCGAGATGGCGGTGACGCCGGAGATGGTGCGCCTGGCGCGCAAGGCGCGGCCGGCGTACTGCTGCCTGGTGCCGGAACGCCGGCAGGAGCTGACCACGGAAGGCGGGCTCGACGTCGCCGGCCAGCTGGCCAAGGTCCGCAAGGCCTGCGCGCAACTGGCCGACGCCGGCATCGCGGTGGCGCTGTTCGTCGACCCCGACGCACGCCAGCTAGCCGCCTGCCGCGCCAGCGGCGCGCCGCACCTCGAGATCCACACCGGCGCCTACGCCGACGCGGCCAGGGACGCGACGCGGGCGCGCGAACTGCGGCGCATCGCCGATTTCGCCGCGTCCGCGGCGGCGGCGGGCTTCGAGGTGCACGCGGGGCACGGCCTGAATTTGCATAATGTCACCGCCATCGCGGCGATCCCGCAGGTCGTCGAGCTGAACATCGGGCACAGCATCGTGGCGCGCGCGCTGTACGTCGGCTTTCCGCGCGCGGTCAAGGAGATGAGGCAGGCAATGAGCAAGGCGCGCAGCCGCGTCCGCGAAGCGGACGTTCCAGCATGATCTACGGCATCGGACTCGACGTGCTGCGCGTGGCGCGCATTGCCAAGGTCCACCAGCGCCACGGCGACCGCTTCGTCGAGCGCCTGCTGCACCCGCTCGAGCGCAAGGAGTACGAAGCCTCGAACCGCCCGGTGCAGTACCTGGCGAAGTGCTTCGCGATCAAGGAGGCGTTCGTCAAGGCGCTCGGCACCGGCTTCTTCGGCGTGTCGCACGACGACGTCGGCGCGGTGCGCGGCAAGCTCGGCAAGCCGGAATTCGTGTTCAGCAGGCGCCTGCGGGCGCGCCTCAAGCGGCTCAAGATCAAGGCCGCGCACGTGTCGCTGTCGGACGAGGGCGGCACGGTCGGCGCGGTCGCGGTGCTGGAGCGCTGAGCGCGATGGCGTACGCCAGCCTGGCCGGGCTGATCGGCAATACGCCGATGGCGCAGCTGACGCGGCTGCCGGGGCTCGGCCGCAATACGCTGCTGGCGAAGCTCGAGGGCAACAATCCCGGCGGCTCGGTCAAGGACCGGCCCGCGTACAGCATGATGCGGCGCGCCGCCGAGCGCGGCGAGCTCAAGCCCGGCGACACGCTGATCGAGGCGACCTCCGGCAACACCGGCCTCGCGCTGGCGATGGTCGCGGCGACGCAGGGCTATCGCATGATCCTGGTCATGCCGGAGCACCTGTCGCTCGAACGCCGCGCGGTGATGAAGGCGTTCGGCGCCGAGATCATCCTGGTCACGCAGAAGCAGGGCATGGAAGGCGCGCGCGACCTGGCCATGAACATGCAGGCCGAGGGCCGCGGCCGGGTGCTCGACCAGTTCGCCAACCCGGACAATCCGCGCGCGCATTACGAGGGCACCGGCCCGGAGATCTGGCGCGACACCGGGGGCAGGATCACGCACTTCGTGTCGTCGATGGGCACCACCGGCACCATCATGGGCTGCTCGCGCTTCTTCAAGGAGAAGAACCCGCAGGTGCAGGTGGTGGGCGTGCAGCCGGACGGCGAGTCGTCGATCCCGGGCATCCGCAAGTGGCCCGAGGCCTACCTGCCGAAGATCTTCGACCGCACGCGGGTGGACCGCGTGATCGAAGTGTCCGCCGCGGCGGCGATGGACATGACGCGCACGCTGGCCGCCAGCGAAGGGCTGCTGGCGGGGCCGTCCGGCGGCGGCACGGTGTACGCGGCGCTACAGCTGGCGCGGGAGCTCGACGGCGCGACCATCGTCGCGGTCATCCCGGACCGCGGCGACCGCTACATCTCGACCGGCGTGTTCCCGCCATGAGCAAGAAGCTTCGCGTCGAGTCGGCGAAGAAGCGGGACGAGAGCCCCCGCTTCAGCGAGCCGATCCTGGTTTTCGACATCGAGACGGTCCCGGACGTGGAGACCGGCCGCAAGCTGCTCGGCCTCGACGGCCTCGACGACAGCGCCGTGCTGCAGGCCATGACGGCCCAGCGCCAGCAGTTGCGCGGCAGCGATTTCCAGCCGTCCCACCTGCATCGCATCGTCGCCATCGCCGTGGTGCTGCGGCATGGCGACGAGTTGCGGGTGACGTCGCTGGGCAACGCGCATGACGGCGAGGCGGAGCTGGTGCGGCAGTTCTTCCGCGGCATCGACAAGTACCGTCCGGTGCTGGTGTCGTGGAACGGCAGCGGCTTCGACTTGCCGGTCCTGCACTACCGGGCACTGAAGCACGGCATCGTGGCGCCTGGATATTGGGCCACCGGCGGGGATGCGCGTTGGGACAACTACCTCGGCCGCTACCTGTTCCGGCACACCGACCTGATGGACGTGCTGGCGCTGTACAACGGCCGCAACTACGCGCCGCTGCACGAGATCGCCGTCATGCTCGGCCAGCCCGGCAAGCTCGGCATGGACGGCTCCGAGGTCGCCGGCGCGTTCCGCGCCGGCCGGATCGGCGAGATCCGCGACTACTGCGAGACCGACGTGCTCAACACGTTCCTCGTTTACCTGAGGTTCCTGCTGATGCGCGGGCAGCTCGAACCGGACGCTTACCGCGACGAGCTCGAGCTCGTGCGCGCGTTCCTGCGCAACTCGCAGGAAACCCACTGGCGGAGGTTCCTCGGAGCCTGGGAGGCGGCTCGCACCCCGCTTTCGTTCCGCGATCCGGGGACCGCGCCCTGAGGCCGCGCGCCCGGCGTCCGTCCGGCGACGCGCCGGAACTGGCCACCGAGATCGCCGACCTCGCCCAGGACGGCCGCGGCATCGCCCGCGTCGCAGGCAAGGTCACGTTCATCCGCGGCGCGCTGCCGGGCGAGCGCGTGCGCTACCGCTTGTACCGGCACGGCAAGCAGGCCGACGAAGGCGAGCTGTCGGCCATCGAGCAGGCTTCGCCCGAGCGCGTCGAGCCGCGCTGCAGGCATTTCGGCCTGTGCGGCGGCTGCAGCGTGCAGCACCTGTCGCCGGCGGGGCAGGTGGCGTTCAAGCAGAAGCAGTTGCTCGATGCGCTGGAGCGCATCGGCAAGGTCAGCCCGACAGACGTTGCGCCCGCCATCACCGGCACGCCGTGGGGGTACCGGCGCCGCGCGCGGCTGTCGGTCAAGCACGTCGCCAAGAAAGGCGGCGTGCTGGTCGGCTTCCGCGAGGCCGACAGCCCGTTCGTGGCGCAGCTCGAATCCTGCGTGGTGCTCGATCCGCGCGTGGGGCTCAAGCTCAAGGACATCGCGGACTGCGTTGGGCGCCTCGACATCAACACGCGGGTGCCGCAGATCGAGGTCGCGGCGGCGCGGACCGTGGCGCTGGTGTTCCGCGTCATGCAGGCGCCGACGGAGGCGGATCGCGCGGTGCTGCGCGAGTTCGGCCGCGCGCACGGCTTCGAGATCCACCTGCAGACAGGGGGTTACGACACGATCCAGCCGCTCGATCCGCCGGCCACGCCGCTGGCCCTTTCGCCCGACGGCAGCGACCTCGCGCTGACGTTCCTGCCGACCGACTTCATCCAGGTCAACGATGCGGTAAACCAGCAGATGGTCAGGCAGGCGCTCGGCTGGCTCGCGGTTGGAGCCGGGAAGTCCGTGCTGGAGTTGTTCAGCGGCTTGGGCAACTTCTCGATGCCGCTGGCGCGAGCGGGAGTCCACGTGACCGCGGTGGAGGGCGAGCCCGGGCTGGTCGCCCGCGCGCGCGACAACGCGAAAGCCAACGGCCTCGACATCCGCTTCGAGCAGGCCGACCTGTTCACGCCGGACGCGCGGGTGGACTGGCTGCGCGCGACGTACGACGCCGTGCTGGTCGATCCGCCGCGCGCCGGGGCGAAGGAAGTGCTGCCCGTGGTCGCCGACGCCGGGCCAGCGCGCATCGTCTATGTGTCGTGCCATCCGGGCACGCTGGCGCGCGACGCCGCCTTCCTGGTGCACGAGCGCGGCTACCGGCTGGCGCGCGCCGGCATCCTCGACATGTTTCCGCACACCAGCCACGTCGAGTCGATGGCCCTGTTCGAGCGGGCCTGAACTACAATCCCGGCATCGCATGAGCAAGAAGCGCATCGACATCGACCTGTCGCGCCAGCGGCTGCGCCTGTACGAAGGCAAGAAGGTGCTGCGCGAGTACAAGGTCTCGACCGCCGAGAAGGGCGCGGGCGAGCGGAGCGGCAGCTACCAGACGCCGCGCGGCCGGCACAAGATCCGCGCGATGATCGGGCGGGGCGCGCCGTCCGGCGCGGTGTTCGTCAGCCGCCGCTTCACCGGCGAGGTCTATTCGGCCGAGCTGCGGAAGCGCCATCCGGACCGCGACTGGATCCTGACGCGCATCCTGTGGCTGTCGGGCCTGGAGCCCGGGAAGAACCGCCTGCGCGACGTCGACACCATGCGCCGCTACATCTACCTGCACGGCACGCCGGCGGAGACCCGGCTGGGCAAGCCCGGCTCGCACGGTTGCGTGCGCATGGCCAACAAGGACATCGTCGAGCTGTTCGACCTGGTCAAGCCGGGCACCGAAGTCGACATCCATGAGTAGGAAAAAAGGGGACAGTCCCCTTTTCCGCAAGAAGCGCGGAAAAGGTGACAGTCCCCGGCGCGGAAAAGGTGACAGTCCCCTGATCGGCCCGCTGATGGTGGACGTCGCCGGCCTCGAGCTGAGCGCCGAGGACCGCGAGGTCCTGCGCCATCCGCTGGTCGGCGGCGTGATCCTGTTCGCGCGCAACTACCACAACAACGCGCAGCTGCGTGCGCTGACCGCGGAGCTGGGCAGCCTGCACAAGGGTCGCGGGCCGCGACGGCTGGTCGCGGTGGACCACGAGGGCGGGCGCGTGCAGCGCTTCCGCGACGGCTTCACGCGCATCCCGGCGATGGGCTGGATCGGCCAGCTGTACGCCGACCATCGCGACAAGGGCCTGCAATGGGCGCGCGCGCAGGCGCAGATCCTCGGCCACGAACTGTCGGCCCACGGCATCGACCTGTGCTTCGCGCCGGTGCTCGACCTCGACCACGGCGTCAGCGCGGTGATCGGCGACCGCGCCTTCGCGCGCGACCCGGCCGACGTCATCGCGCTGGCGAAGGGGTTCTGCGCGGGCTTGGCCAGCGCCGGCATGGCGGCCACCGGCAAGCATTTTCCGGGGCATGGCGCGGTGGCCGCCGATTCGCACCACGAGCTGCCGGTGGACGCGCGGTCGCTGCGCGAGATCGAGCGCAGCGACCTGAAGCCCTTCGCGGCGCTGGCCAAGGCCCGCATTCCGTCATTGATGATGGCGCACGTGCGCTACACCGCCGTGGACGACGCCCCGGCGTCGCTGTCGCGCAAGTGGATCCACGGCTACCTGCGCCGCAAGCTCGGCTTCAAGGGCGCGGTGTTCTGCGACGACCTGTCGATGGGAGGCGCCGCGGCGATCGGCTCGTACGCCGACCGCGCGCGGCTCGCGCTCGCCGCCGGCTGCGACCAGCTGCCGGTGTGCAACAACCGGCCGGCGCTGGTGGACCTGCTCGGCGAGATGAAGCGCGTGCGGCCCGATGCCGCGTCGAGCCGCCGCCTGGCGGCGCTGTACCGGAACGTGCCGTGACCGACCTGCTGCGCGAAGCCGAGCGCGTGCTGGCCGAGGCCGACTGCCTGCACGACGCGCCGGCGGTGCAGGCCGCCTACGACCGGCTGGCCGGCGCCATCGCCGCGGACTATGCCGGTCGCGATCCGCTGGTGCTGTGCGTGATGACCGGAGGCATGGTGCCGGCGGCCGAGATCACGAAGCGCGTGGCGTTCCCGTTCGAGCTCGATTACCTGCACGCGACGCGCTACCGCGGCGCCACCACCGGCGGCGGCCTGGTGTGGAAGCGCCAGCCCGACGCCAGGCGCATCGAGAAGCGCGAGGTCCTCGTGATCGACGACATCCTCGATGAAGGCCACACGCTGTTGGCCATCCGCCAGGCGCTGCTCGGCTTCGCGCCGGCCAGCCTGAAAGTCGCGGTGCTGACCGAGAAACTGCACGACCGCCGCGCGCCGGCGGCGCGGGCGGAATACATCGGCCTTGCCGTGCCGGACCGCTACGTGTTCGGATGCGGCATGGACTACAAGGAATACTGGCGGCAGCTGCCGGCGATCTATGCCGTGAAACAGGGGCGGTGAAAGACCCGTGAGCGCCACCATTGCGGTCATCGGCGGCACCGGCATGAACCAGTGGCCGGGCCTGTCGATCCAGAAAGCGCAGCCGCTGGACACGCCCTACGGCGAGCCGTCGGCGCCGCTCACCTACGGCCGGGTCTACGGCACCGAGGTGATCTTCCTGCCGCGCCACGGCGAGGGCCACAAGCTGCCGCCGCACCTGATCAACTACCGCGCCAATGTGTGGGCGCTGAAGGACGCCGGTGTGCGCTCGGTCATCGCCATCGCCGCGGTCGGCGGCATCGCCAGGGCCATGAAACCCGCGGCGGTCGCGGTCCCCGACGACCTGGTCGACTACACCTGGGGCCGCGAGCACAGCTTTTTCGACGGCGTGCGCGCGCCACTGAAGCACGTCGAGTTCAACGAGCCGTACGCGCCGGCGCTGCGCCGCGTGCTGCTGGCCGGCGCGCGCAAGGCCAAGGTCCGGCTGGTGGACGGCGGGGTGATGGGAGTGACGCAGGGACCGCGGCTCGAGTCGCCAGCCGAGATCCGGCGGATGAAGCGCGACGGCTGCGACATGGTCGGCATGACCGGCATGCCTGAGGCCGCGCTGGCGCGTGAAGCCGGGCTCGATTACGCGACGCTGGCGGTCAGCGTGAACTGGGCGGCCGGCCTCGGCAGCGGCGACATCCACGGCGAGATCGAGCGCAGCGTGGCGGAGGGGATGGCCAAGGTGCGATCGGTGCTGGCGAAGGTCCTGCCCGGCCTCTGACCCGCTTTTTTTGCGGCCCCGCCGGAACCGGCGTATAGTCGCCGCGCGAGGGAGGGGTGATTCGAAAGTCCGGAAAGGGCAGCGAATCAACCAATTAGGGGGCATTGTTAAAGTGCGTCGCATCATCGTGCTGAACGCCAAGGGCGGCTGTGGCAAGACCACGGTCGCGACCAACCTTGCGAGCAGCTATGCGATCCGCGGCTTCAAGACCGCGCTGATCGATTACGACCCGCAGGAATCCAGCATGCAATGGCTGCGCGTGCGCAGCCCGGACCTGCCGCGCATCCAGGGCATCGCCATCCACGACGCCAGCCGCGTGCCGCTGGCCGGCGCCTGGCAGCTGCGCATCCCGCGCGACACCCAGCGGGTCGTGGTCGACACACCGGCCGGCCTGCGCGCGGTCGACCTGGCGGGGCGCATCACGTCCGACGACGTGCTGCTGGTGCCGATCCAGCCGTCGGTGATCGACATCCGCGCCACGTCCGACTTCATCCGCGACCTGCTGATGGTCGCGCGCCTTCGTCCGCAGGACCGGCGCCTGGCGATCGTCGGCAACCGCACGCGCCGCGGTCCGGCGCTGCTGTCGCTCAAGGGCTTCCTGGAGAACCTGCGGATCCCGGTGCTCGAGTACGTGCGCGAGTCCAGCACCTATTGCGTCGCGCAGGAACTGGGCCTCGGCGTCGGCGAGCTGCCGAAGCCCTCGCGGCTGCACGCCTCGCACTGGCAGGCCATCCTCAATGGCCTCGAGGATGGTGGCGCGCCGCTGCCGCTCGCGGCCCGCGTCGCGCCCGAGCAGCCCGCGGCTGCGGCCTTGCCGGCTTTCCTGATCACGCCGGCGGCGCCGGCGGACCTCGTCACGCCGCCGCCGGCGAGCAAGGACCTCAACTAGGTTTTTTCGGCGCCGGCTGCTTCGGTGCCGGCTGCCTCGGCGCGGGCTTCGGCTTCGGCACGACCACGGCGGTGGCGTCGGCCTTCTGCACGCGCACCACGATGCCCAGGCGCGGGCTGTCGAGGTGGTTGAGTTCGTCACGCCTGAGCCGGCGGCGCTCGCGCAGGCGGTAGCTGCCGAGCGTGCCGTCCTCGAGCGCGTCGGTCTGCACGAAGCTGGTATCGAGGTGCAGGTAGCGTCCGGCCATCAGCGCGGCCCAGCCGTCCACCGGGTAGATCTCCGAACTGCCGGCCGCGGTGACGCTGGCCATCGGCGTGCCCTGCTTGAGCCGGATGGCGACGCCGCGCTCGGCCGGCGGATCGGCCTGGATCCAGGCGATGCGGACCAGCGGCTCGTGGCTGGCGCTGTTGTCCAGGCGCTTCCAGACGTCCATGAGCCCGAACAGCTCGTCCTCGAGCACTTCGATGCCGGCGTTGCGCAGCGGCATCACTTCCCATGGCTCGAACGTGCGCGCGGTATCCGGCGCCACTGCCGGCTGCGGCGTCTCGCCCGGCTCGGCGCTGCGGTCGGCGAACAGGATCAGGTCGACGCGATAACGCTCGGCCAGCGCCGCGCGCGGCAGCGTCGCGACGAGCGACGCCGCGAGCAGCGCGAGGGTGGGGAGGACTCTCATGCGGAAGTGCCGGACAGTGTAGCCAACAACGCCCGCGCCGCGGGCGCGCGCGCTTCCGGCGCCTCGAGCACCGCGTGGTGATGCAGGCGTGTCTTGCCTTCGAGACGGTAGGCCTTGGGCTGCGACTGGATCAGCTTGATCAGCGCGCGCGGGTCGACGCGTGCGTCGGGCTCGAAGTCCAGCGCCAGGCCCCTGGCGCCGGCGCGCACGCGGGTGACGCCGAGCGCCTGCGCGGCGGCGCGCACGCGCATGGCTTCGACCAGCCGCTGCGCGGCCTCGGGCAGCACGCCGAAGCGGTCGACCATCTCGGCGGAGAGATCATCGAGCGACTCTTCGCCGGCGGCCTCGGCCAGGCGCTTGTACAGCACCAGGCGCACGTGCACGTCGGGAATGTAGTCCTCCGGCAGCAGTGCGCTGGCGCCGAGGTCGACTTCGCAGGCGCTGGCGCCAAGCGGTCGGTCGTCGAGCTCGCCGGACTTCAGGCTGCGCACGGCGGCGGCGAGTTGGTCGGCATACAGCGTGAAGCCCACCTCCTCGATCTGGCCGCTCTGCTCCTCGCCGAGCAGCTCGCCGGCGCCGCGGATCTCGAGGTCGTGCGTGGCGAGCATGAAGCCCGAGCCGAGCTCGCCCATGGCCTCGATCGCCTCCAGCCGCTTCAGCGCGTCGGCTTTCAGCGCGCGCTTGCTGGGAACGAGCAGGTACGCGTAGGCGCGGTGGTGCGAGCGGCCGACGCGGCCGCGCAGCTGGTGCAGCTGGGCCAGGCCAAGCTCGTCGGCGCGGTCGACGATCAGCGTGTTGGCGGTCGGCACGTCGATGCCGGACTCGATGATGGTGGTGCACACCAGCAGGTTGAAGCGCCGGTGGTAGAAGTCGAGCATGACCTGCTCGAGCTCGCGCTCGCGCATCTGGCCGTGGGCCACGCGCACGCTGGCCTCCGGCACCAGCTTGCGGACCTCGTCGGCGCGCTGGTCGATGTCGCGCACCTCGTTGTGCAGGTAGTAGATCTGGCCGCCGCGGCGCAGCTCGCGCTGGCAGGCCTCGTAGACCAGGCCGCGCTCGTGCTCCGTGACGAAGGTGCGGATCGGCAGGCGGCCTTCCGGCGGCGTGGCGATGATGGACAGGTCGCGCAGGCCGGCCAGCGACATGTTCAGGGTGCGCGGGATCGGCGTCGCGGTCAGCGTCAGCATGTCCACTTCGGCACGCAGGTTCTTCAGGCGTTCCTTGTGGCGCACGCCGAAGCGGTGTTCCTCGTCGACGACGATCAGGCCGAGGTTCCTGAACTTCACGTCGGCCTGCAGCAGCCGGTGCGTGCCGATCAGGATGTCCAGCTTGCCCTCGGCGGCCTCGGCCAGCAGCTGCTTCTGCTCCTTGTCGCCGCGCAGCCGCGACAGCGCGCCGACCTTGACCGGCCAGCCGGCGTAGCGGTCGGCGAAGTTCTTGTGGTGCTGCTGCGCCAGCAGCGTGGTGGGCACCAGCACCGCGACCTGGCGGCCGGCCTGCACCGCGGCGAAGGCGGCGCGCATGGCGACCTCGGTCTTGCCGAAGCCGACGTCGCCGCAGACCACGCGGTCCATCGGCTTGTCGCGCGCCATGTCGGCCAGCACGTCGTCGATCGCCTTCTGCTGGTCGGGCGTCGGCGTGAACGGGAAGCCGTCGCAGAACTTCCGGTAGTCCTCGTCTTTCGCCGCCAGCGGGATGCCGGGGCGCACGGCGCGGCGCGCCTGCACCTGCAGCAGCTCGGCGGCGACGTCGTGCGCGCGCGCCGCGGCCCTGGCGCGGGCCTTGGCCCACTGGTCCGCGCCGAGCTTGTGCAACGGCGCCTGCTCGGAGTCGGTGCCGATGTAGCGATGCACCAGGCCGAGCGAGCCGACCGGGACGTACAGCGTGTCGCCGCCGGCGTACTCGAGCACCAGGTATTCGGCGGTGACACCGCCGCTGTCCAGGCGCGTCAGGCCCCGGTAGCGGCCGACGCCGTGCTGGACGTGCACCACGGGGCTGCCGTCGCGCAGCTCGGACAAATCGCGCAGCAGCGTCTCGGGATCGCGCGCGCGGGCGCGGCGCTTGGCTGCGGCCGGCGCGGTGAGCCCGAAGATCTGGGCTTCGGCGACGACCGCGCGTCCGTCCGGCAGGGCGAAGGCGTCCTGCAGCGGTCCGAGCGCCACCGCAAACCGCGTTCCCTCCTCGAAGAACTGCGGCCAGCGATCGATCGCCGCCGGCGTGATGCCGAGCGGCTTGAGCCAGGCCAGCAGGGCCTCGCGCCGGCCCGGCGACTCGGCCACGAACAGCACGCGCGACGCGGATTCGGTCAGCAGCGCCTTGATGCGGTCGGCGCCGCCGGCAAGCGGCGCGCATGGGCCGTTCGCGGTCGGGTTGGCCAGCGCCACGCGCGGCAGCTGCGCGAGGCGGGCCAGCGCCAGCTGCGGCGGCGCGAACAGGTCGGCCGGCTTCATCAGCGGCCGCTCGAGGTCGCCGGCCAGGCGCTCGTGGCGCTCCTCGATCTGCGCCCAATCCTGCGCCAGCGCGGAGTCGGTGTCGGCGATCTCGGCGACCAGGCAGCCGTCGGGCAGGTAATCGAACAGCGTGCCGGCGCGCTCGAAGAACAGCGGCAGCCACGACTCGATGCCGCCCGGCATCACGCCCTTGCTGACCTCGCTGTAGATGCGGCTGCGCACGGGATCGCCGGCGAAGTATTCGCGGTAGCGCTTGCGGAAGGTCTCGATGCCGGGCGGGTCGGTCGGGAATTCGCGCGCCGGCATCAGGCGGATCTCCTTTACCACGCCGGTCGAGCGCTGGGTCTCGGCGTCCAGCGCGCGGATCGATTCGATCTCGTCGTCGAACAGGTCGATGCGGAAGGCCTGCTCGCTGCCCATCGGGAACAGGTCGATCAGCGAGCCACGCACCGCGAACTCGCCCTGCATCTGCACTTCCGATACCGACTGGTAGCCGGCGGCGGCGAGGCGCTCGCGGAAAGGATGCAGCGGCAGCGTGTCGCCGACGTTCAGGTCGAAGCGCCGGCCTTCGAGCCAGGCGCGCGGCGCCAGCGGCTGGATCAGCGCGTCGGCGGTGGTGACCAGCACGCCACGCGGCATGCGCGGCAGCCGGTCGAGCGCCGCCATCCGCGCCGACAGGATTTCCTGGTGCGGGGAGAAATGGTCGTACGGCAGCACCTCGGTGTCCGGCAGGTGCACCACCGGGTGCTCGCCGGCGAGGAAGAAACGCAGTTCTTCCTCGAGCCGGTAGGCCTGCTGCTCGCCGCCGCACACGGCGAGGATCACGCCTTCGTGCCGGCGCGCGGCGTCGGCGAGCGCCAACGCGGCGCTGGCGCCGGGCAGGGCAGGCCAGCGGATGCGTTCCGCGGGCCCAGGCAGGGTCAGGGTCAGGACGGCGTCGGACAAAAGGGCAGTGCTCCGGAGGGACCGGCACGGCAATTGTAGAATCCCGGCGAGTCCAGGGGAACCCATGGAGAACCGCCTCGCCGCGCTGCTGGTGCGCCACCGCCACGCGTTCATCGCGTTGTCGCTGGTGCTGGTGGCGCTGGTCAGCTACGGCGCCAGGTTCGTCTGGTTCAACGGCGATTACCGCCTGTTCTTCAAGGCCGACAATCCGCAGCTGGTCGCGCACGAGCAGCAGCAGGCCAGCTTCACCAGGTCGGACAACGTCAGCTTCGTCCTGGCTCCCAGGTCGGGCGATGTGTTCACGCGCGAGGTGCTGGCGGCGGTCGAGCGGTTGACGACGGACAGCTGGAGGATCCCGTACTCGATCCGCGTCGACTCGGTCACCAACTTCCAGTACTCGCGCGCCAACGGTGACGAGCTGGTGACTTCGGACCTGGTGCGCGACGCGACCCGGCTCAGCGACGCCGAGCTGGCGCAGCGGCGCGCGGTGGCGCTGGCCGAGCCGGTGCTGGTCGGCGCGCTGCTCTCGCCACGGGGCCACGTCACCTCGGTCAACGTGCGGCTCGCGCTGCCCGAGCACGAGGGCCGGCCGGACCCGGCGACGCCGGAGGTCATGGCCTGGGTGCGCCAGATGGAGCAGGACTTCGAGGCGGCCCATCCGGACATCGAGGTGTACCTGATGGGCCTGATCCCGGTGAATGCCGGGTTCAACGAGCTGGCGCAAAAGGACTCGGCGACGCTGGCGCCGACGATGTTCGTGGTGGTGCTGATCGTGCTGATGCTGTTCTTCCGCTCGGCCAGCGCGACCTTCGTGACCATGCTGGTGATCCTGTTCAGCCTGACCATGGCGGTCGGCTTCATGGGCTGGGTCGGCTACGCCGCCAACCAGGTCAACGTGTCGGCGCCGACCCTGATCCTGACGCTGGCGGTATCCGACAGCGTGCACATCCTGCTGCCGTACCTCGAGGGCCTCGGCCAGGGGCGGACGCGGGCGGAGTCGATGGAAGAGAGCCTGCGGGTGAACCTGGCGCCGGTGTTCTTCACCAATTTCACCACCGCCATCGGTTTCGTCGGCCTGAACTTCAGCGATTCGCCGCCGTTCCTCGAGCTCGGCAACATCGCCGCGTTTGGCGTCATGTGCACGATGCTGCTGACCTTCACGCTGCTGCCCGGGCTCATGATGTTGCTGCCGGTGAAGGTCCGGCCGGGGATGGGCGAGGAGGCGCACTGGCGCATCGTCGACCGCACCTGCGAGTACGCGCTGGCGCACCGCCGGCGGCTGTTCTGGGTCATCCTCGTCGTGGTCGCGGGCTTCGCCGCGATGATTCCGAAGAACGAGCTCAACGACGACACCGTCGAATACTTCGAGAAGGGCGTGCCGCTGCGCGACGCGCTCGACTTCGTCGAGGACAACCTGACCGGGGTCGACAGCATCGCCTACGAGCTGGCGAGCGGCGAGCCTGGCGGCATCAACGACCCGGCATTCCTGAAGAAGGTCGAGGCGTTCGCGCAGTGGTGGCGCGCGCAGCCCGAGGTCACGCACGTGATGAGCTCCACCGACGTGATCAAGCGCCTGAACCGCAACATGCACGCCGACGACCCGGCTTGGGACCGCATCCCGGACGAGCGCGACCTCGCCGCGCAATACGTATTGTTGTACGAGCTGTCGCTGCCGCAGGGACTCGACCTCAACACGCTGGTGAACTTCGACAAGTCCTCGGTGCGGCTGGTGGCGACGGTGAAGAACCAGGCCTCGCGCGAGCTGATCGCGCTCGAGGACCGCGCCAAGGGCTGGCTCGACGCCAACGCGCCGGGCATGGCCGGCCCCGGCTCCGGCGTGTCGGTGATCTTCGCGCACCTGTCGCAGAGCAACATCTACAGCATGATGGAGGGCGCGCTGGTGTCGGCGATCCTGATCTCGCTGACCATGATCCTGTCGCTGCGCTCGCTGAAGTTCGGCCTGGTCAGCCTGGTGCCGAACCTGCTGCCGGCGGCGGTGGCCTACGGCATCTGGGGATTGCTGGTCGGGCAGGTCAACCTCGCGGTCGCGGCGGTGTTCAGCGTCAGCTCCGGCATCGTCATCGACGACACCATCCATTTCCTCAGCAAGTACCTGCGCGCGCGGCGGCTGAATAACGCGACGCCGGCCGACGCGGTGCGCTACTCGTTCAGCACCACCGGCACGGCGCTGTTCGTCAACACCGCGGTGCTGGTGCTGGGCTTCCTGGTGTTGACGGTATCCGACTTCTCGGTCAATTCTTCGCTGGGCCTGATGACGGCCCTGATCATCGGCATCGCGCTGCTGTTCGACCTGCTGTTCCTGCCGGCGCTGCTGCTCAAGGTGGACCCGCTACCCGAGGAGAAGGCCGCATGAAATTCGAAAGCGCCATCGAACGCAGCATGCTGGCGTCGCGCTGGCTGCTGATGCCGCTGTACGCGATCCTGATGCTGATCCTGGTCGTGTTCCTGCTGAAGGCCGGGCAGGAGGTGGCGCACATCTTTGGCAATGTCTTCGTGGAGGACGAAGCGCACCTGGTGCTGCGCGTGCTGTCGCTGATCGACATGGTGCTGGTCGCCAACCTGCTGGTGATGGTGGCGCTGTCCGGCTACGAGACCTTCGTCTCGCCGTTCGACACGGTGGGCGAAATGGAGAAGCCGGGCTGGCTCGGCAAGCTCGACCCCGGCACGGTCAAGCTCAAGGTCGCCGCCTCGATCGTCGCGATTTCGGCGATCCACCTGCTCAAGCAGTACATGACCACCGAGACCTACGACCAGAACCGCCTGCTGACCCTGACCGCCGTGCACCTGGCGTTCGTGGTCTCGGCGCTGCTGCTGGCGTACGTCGACAAGATATCGGCCAAGCACTGATGGCGCAGTCCGAACGCTTCACGACCCACGCGGTCGAGAACCAGGCGCCGCCGCTGGCGCCGTACGACCTGTGGGCCAGCGACCGCGCGCTGCGCGAGGCCGTGACGCGCGAGGGCGGCGCCTGGGGCGAGGCGCAGCTCGCGGCCTACGGGCCGGTCGCGGGCGGCGAACTGATGGAGCTGGGCTTCGCCGCCAACGAGAACAAGCCGAAGCTGAAGACCTTCGACCGCTACGGCCACCGCATCGACGAAGTCGAGTTCCACCCGGCCTGGCACCGCATCCTGCAGCTCAACATGGCTCACGCGGTGCACGCCTTCGGCTGGCGCAACGAAGGCCAGGCCGGCGCGCACGTGGCGCGCGCGGCGCTGTCGTACATGGCCGGCCAGGTCGAGGCCGGCAACGGCTGCCCGCTGACCATGACCTACGCCGCGGTGCCGGCGCTGCGCCACGCGCCGGCGCTCGCCGCGCAATGGCTGCCGCGAATCACCTCGACCGAGTACGACCCGCGCGTGGTGCCGGCGGCGCAGAAGAAAGGCTGCACGATCGGCATGGGCATGACCGAGAAGCAGGGTGGCTCCGACGTGCGCGCCAACACCAGCAAGGCCACGCGCCTGGCGGACGGCAGCTACGAGATCGTCGGCCACAAGTGGTTCTTCTCGGCGCCGATGTGCGATGCATGGCTGGTGCTGGCTTATGCGGAGGCCGGCATCACCTGTTTCCTGATGCCCAAGCTCAAGCCCGACGGCAGCCGCAACGCCATCCACATCCAGCGCCTCAAGGACAAGCTCGGCGACTGGAGCAACGCCTCGAGCGAGGTCGAGTTCCACAACGCCTGGGCCCAGCGCGTCGGCGAGGAAGGCCGCGGCGTCGCCACCATCCTCGAGATGGTGGCGCTGACGCGGCTCGACTGCATGATCGGCTCGAGCGCGCTGATGCGGCAGGCGGTCGCGCAGGCGATCCACCACGCCGGCCATCGCAAGGCCTTCGGCAAGCTGCTGGCGCAGCAGCCGCTGATGCAGAACGTGCTGGCGGACCTCGCGCTCGAGTCCGAGGCGGCGATGGCGCTGATGATGCGCGTGGCGCGCGCGGTGGACGCTTCGGGTCGCGACGAGCACGAGGCGGCCTTTGCGCGCATCGCCACGGCGATCGGCAAGTACTGGGTCTGCAAGCGCTGTCCGCCGCTGGTCAACGAGGCGCAGGAGTGCCTCGGCGGGGCGGGCTACGTGGAGGAATCGATCCTGCCGCGGCTGTACCGGCAGGCGCCGCTGAACTCGATCTGGGAGGGCTCCGGCAACATCCAGTGCCTCGACGTGCTGCGCGCCCTGTCACGCGAGCCGGCCACGCGCGAGGTGCTGTTCGGCGAACTGCTGGCGGCGAAGGGCGCGCACCCCGCGCTGGACCGCGAGATCGCCGAGTTGCAGGCGCAGCTCGCGGACCTTTCCGACATCGAGCGGCGCGCGCGCGGCGTGGTCGAGCGCATGGCGCTGGCGCTGACCGCGTCGGTGCTGCTGCGTGCCGGCAATCGCGACGTCGCCGACACGTTCTGCGACTCGC
>JBQTJQ010000100.1:0-14352 GCA_052386975.1 Gammaproteobacteria bacterium
TCGCGCGGAACAGGAAACTGGCGTGCCCGTCGGTGATCGGCATGCCGGGCACGTGCCTGGCCCGGATGCCGGCGAAATCGGCGACCAGCACCTGCACCAGGATCAGCCCGGCCAGCACGACGCAGGCGATCAGCGTTCCGTGATACGGCAGCAGGGCTTCGGTCATCGTCGTGACTCCGGTGGGTGGTGAATTCTAGTAACGAAACGGCCAGGCCATGGAGTAGCGCTTGGCCCGCAGCCACAGGCCGTAGAGCCCGAGCGGCTCGTACACCAGCGTGCCGATCACCAGCAGCGCGAACAGCAGCGTGCTCTGCAGGCTCGACGAAAGCTGGTCCAGCCCCGGCGTGGCGCGGCCGACGATCTCGAGCAGCGGCGACAGGAACACGAAGGCCAGCGCGCCGGCGACCGCGCCGAACACCGTGCCGATGCCGCCGAGCACGATCATGGCGATGTACTGGACCGACAAGAGCAGGTTGAACGGCGGGTCCACCGTGATGAACTGCTGCTGCAGCGCGAACATGCCGCCGGCGACGCCGGCAAAGAACGACGACAGCCCGAACGAGATGATCTTGGTGCGCGCGGGGTTCACTCCCATCACCGCGGCGGCGACGTCGTGGTCGCGCACCGCCATCATCGCCCGTCCGGTGTTGGAGCGCGCCAGGTTGCGCGCGGCGAGCACGGTCAGCGCCGCGATGACGAGGAAGATCGCGTACAGGGCGCGCTCGGAAAGATAGGCTGGGCTGCCGCCGAAACCGAGGTGGACCGGCACCGCCAGGCCCGCCATGCCGCCGGTCCACTGCGGCAACGACAGCAGCACGTGGTTGGTCAGGAACGCCAGGCCGATCGTCACGATCGCGAGATACAGGCCTTCGAGACGCAGCGCGAACGGGCCGATGGCGAGGCCGACGGCGGCGGCGGCGAGGCCCGCGACCGGCAGCAGCAGCCAGAACGGCAGCGCGAACTGGGTGCCGAGGATCGCGGTGGTGTACGCGCCGATCGCCAGGAACGCGGCGTGGCCGAGGCTGATCTGTCCGGTAAAGCCGGTCAGGATCATCAGCGCGACGCTGCCGACCACCGCGACCAGCGCGAGGTTGGCGACCGTGACCCAGTTGGTGCTGGCGACGAACGGGTACGCGATCACGATCACCGCGAGCAACGCCAGGCCGATGCGCTCCCAGCGTCCCGCCAGCAGCGAGAAGTCGTCCTCGTAGCGAACCGCGAGCGGGCGATTGGGCATCAGACCCTCTTCACCCTCTGCTGCCCGAACAAGCCTTCGGGCCGCACCATCAGGAACAGGATCATCACCACGTACGGGAACACCGCGTGGAAGTTGTGGCCGAAGGCGCCCAGCAGCGGGTTGACGTAGCCCTGCGCCCACACCTGCAGCACGCCGAGCAGCAGGCCGGCGACCACCGCGCCCAACATCGACTCGAGGCCGCCGACCAGCACCGCCGGGAACGCCGCCAGCGCGATGTAGACCAGGTTGATCTCGAGCGAGCGCGGGAACATGGCGAGGGCGACGCCGCCGAGCGCCGCGAACGCGCCGGCCACGCCCCAGGTCAGCGCGAGGATGCGCCCGACCGGCAGGCCCAGCGCCAGGCAGGCTTCCTGGTCCTGCGACACCGCCCGCATCGCCACTCCAAACTTCGAGTAACGCAGCAGCAGGAAGAACGCGCCCAGCGCGAGCGCGCCGAGCGCCAGCGTGGCGAAGGTGTTGTAGAGCACGGTCGCGCCGAGCACGGTCACCGCGCCGTCGGTCGGCCACGGCGTCGGCATGCCGTGCGTCTCCGGTCCCCAGGTCAGCAGCACGGCGATGCGCAGCAGGAAGCCGAGGAAAATCGTCACGATCACCGTCACGAACACCGGCCGCCCGATCAGCGGGCGCAGCACCACGTGCTGCATCACCGCCGCCAGCACGCCGGTGCCGGCCAGCGCGACCAGCAGCGCCAGGCCCCACGGCATGCCGGTGGCGCAGGCGGACACCATCAGGTAGGCGCCGAAGATCAGCAGGTCGCCGTGCGCGAAGTTGAACACCTGCGAGGCGCGGTAGATGACGACGAAGCCGAGCGCGACCAGCGCGTAGATCGCGCCGAGCGCGAGGCCGGAGAAGGTCAGCTGCAGGAAGGTGCTCACGCGGCGCCCTTCGCGTACATCTGGTCGATCAGCGCCGCGAACTTGGTGTAGACCACGCGCCGCTTGAGTTTCTGCGTCGCGGTCATCTCGCCGTCGTCCTGGTGCAGTTCCTTGGGCAGCAAGCGGAAGCCGCGCACCTGCTCGACCCGCGCCAGCGACTCGTTGATGCGCCGCACCTCGTCGTCGATCAGCTTGACCACCTCGGGCTTGGCGCTGAGGTCTTCGAACGAGGTGAAGGACAGGCCGCGGCGCGTGGCCCAGTCACCGACCAGCTCGCCTTCGATCTGGATCAGCGCGGTGGTGAAGGCGCGGCCGTCGGCGACCGCCGCGGCTTCCTTGATGTAAGGGCTGGTCTTCAGCGCGTTCTCGATCTTGGCCGGCGACAGGTTCTTGCCGCCGGCGTTGATCAGGATCTCCTTCTTGCGGCCGACGATGGACAGGTAGCCGTCGGCGTCGATCGCGCCGAGGTCGCCGGTGCGCAGCCAGCCGTCGTGGAGCACCTCGCGCGTCGCCGCTTCGTTGTGCAGGTAGCCGGAGAAGATGTGCGGCCCCTTGATCAGGATCTCGCCGTCCTCGTCGAGCTTGCAGTCGACGCCGCGCATCGGCCGGCCGACGCTGCCGATGCGATACGCGCCGGGCAGGTTCACGTGCGAGATGCCGCAGGACTCCGACAACCCCCAGCCTTCCATGATCGGCACGCCGATGGCGTGGAACCAGTGCAGCAATTCCGGCGCGATCGGCGCCGCGCCGGAAATCGCCAGGCGCGCCCGTGCCAGGCCCAGGCGCTCGCGCAGCGCCCGCAACACCAGCACATCCGCAAGCCATCTCAAAAAGGGGACAGAACTATTTTCCCCCCGGAAAATAGTTCTGTCCCCTTTTTTCCGGTGATGCCGCGTGGCCACGCGCATCGCCCAGTCGTACAGCGCGCGCTTCTCGGGCGTGGTGTTGCGGATCGCGACCTCGACGCCGGCGTGGATCTTCTCCCAGATGCGCGGCACGCCGAGGAAGATCGTTGGCGACACGTCGACCAGGTCCTGCCGCACGGTGTCGAGCGACTCGCCGAAGTGCACGGTCGCGCCCGAGGACAGCGGCGTGAACTGGCTGAAGATCTTCTCGGCCACGTGGCACAGCGGCAGGTACGACAGCAGCGTGTCGTCCTCGTTGCCGCCGATCTCGTCGAAATAGGTCTGGCTCAGGGCCAGCATCTGCGAGGCCGACAGCAGCGCCCCCTTGGGCTGCGCCGTGGTGCCGGAGGTATAGACAATGACGGCGGGCCTGCCGGCATCCAGGGCCTGCAGCTGGCGCTGCACGTCGTCGGTGGAGCGCGCACGCGCGCGCGCCAGACCCGGCGCGATGAATTCATCCCAGCTCACCAGGCGCGGATCGCCGTAATCGCGCGTGCCCTCGGTCTCGATCACGACGATGCGCTCGAGCGCGGACAACGGTTCCGGCGAGCCCAGCACCTTGTCGACCTGCTCCTGGTCCTCGCAGAACACCACGCGCGCGCGGCAGTGGTTCAGCACGAAGGCGACGTCGGGCGCCGGGTTGGTCACGTAGACGCCGGCCGACAGCACGCCCAGCGCCTGCGCGCCGACGTCGGCGAACAGCCACTCCGGCCGGTTGTCGCTGATGATCGCGATGCTGTCGCCGGGCTTCAACCCCAGCTGCGCCAGCGACTCGGCGACCGCCAGCGCCTGCTCGAGGTACTGCGCCCAGCTGTACGCGCGCCACAGGCCGCGATGCTTTTCGCGCAGCGCGGCGCGATCGGGCCAGTGGTGCGCGAACACTGCGAGCCGGCCCGGCAGCGTGTGGCCGATGCGCCGGCACAGCTCCGAATGGAACGGATGGCCCGGCTTGATCATGGGCGGATCATGCGGCTTGTTTTCCGAGATACGCCTCGGCCACCTTCGGATCGCGCCGCACCTCGTCCGGCGTGCCTTCGGCGATCTTCTGGCCGAAGTCGAGCACGGCCACGCGGTCGGCCAGGTCCATAACCAGCGAGAGCTCGTGCTAGATCAGCAGCTGCGTCACGCCGAGCTCGCTGCGGATGTCGAGGATGAAGGTCGCCAGCTCCTCGGTCTCCTCGCGGTTGAGGCCGGCGGCGGGCTCGTCGAGCAGCAGCAGCCGCGGCTTCATGCACAGCGCGCGGCCCAGCTCGATGCGCTTGCGCACGCCGTACGGCAGCAGGCCGACCGGGTACTCGCGGTAGCGCTCCAGTTCGAGGAACTCGATGACCTCCTCGACCGCCGCGCGCTGGCGCACTTCCTCGGCCCGGGCGCGCGGCGTCCACAGCAGCTCCTGCCACGCGCTCGAGGCGAACCCGTGATGCGCGCCGAGCAGCAGGTTCTGCAGCGTGGTCAGGTTGTCGAACAGCGCCAGGTTCTGAAACATCCGCGCCACGCCGAGCGCGGCGATCGCGTGGGGCGGCGACCCGAGCAGGCTCGCGCCATCGAGTCGCACGTCGCCGGACTGCGGGCGGTACACGCCCGAGATGCAGTTGAACAAGGAGGTCTTGCCGGCGCCGTTGGGCCCGATCACGGCGAACACGCTCTTCGGCGGGATCGCCAGCGACACTTCATTGAGTGCCGTGAGGCCGGCGAACTTCAGCGTGACGGCGTCGAGCGTCAGGAGAGCCATCGCTTCCTCCGCGCGTAGCGCTTCACGTGGCGGTAGCTCTTGCGGCCCTCGCCGCCCATGCCGAGGTAGAACTCGCGCACGTCCGGGTCTTCGCGCAGCTCCGCGGCGGTGCCGTCGAGCACCACCTTGCCGTTCTCGAGGATGTAGCCGTGCGCGGCCAGCGACAACGCCATCTGCGCGTTCTGCTCGACCAGCAGCACGCTGACGCCGCGCTCGCGGATGCCGCGGATCAGCTGCGCCACCTCCTCGGTCAGCTTCGGCGACAGCCCGAGCGAGGGCTCGTCGAGCAGCAGCACCTTCGGCCGCGCCAGCAGCGCGCGGCCGATCGCCAGCATCTGCTGCTCGCCGCCCGAGAGCAGGCCGGCGGTCTGGCGCCGGCGCTCGGCCAGGCGCGGGAACTGCGCGTAGATCGCGTCGAGGGCCGCGCCGCCGTCGGGCTGCTGGTTGTAGGTGCCCGCGAGCAGGTTCTCCTCGACGGTCAGCTCGATGAAGATGCGCCGGCCCTCCATGACCTGGACCAGGCCGTGGCGCACGATCTTCTCGGGCGCCAGGCCGTCGAGCCGCGAGGGACCGAGCTCGATCGTGCCCTTGGTGATGCGGCCGTCGTGGATCGGCAGCAGGCCGGTGATGGCGCGCAGCACGGTGGTCTTGCCGGCGCCGTTGGGACCGAGCAGCGCGACGATCTCGCCGTCGGGCACCTCGAGGCTCACGCCGGAGGCGACGCGCGCGACCGAGTGGTAGACGACCTCGAGGCCGCTGACGCGCAGCATCGCCGGCTACGGCGCGAGCGTGGAGGGAGCGGCGTAGCCGGCGGCCACGGTCCAGCTCTTCCGGTCGAAGTCCGGCTTGAGGATGCGCGTGTGGCTGCCGGTGGCGTACGGGAACCTCGTGAAGTCCAGCGGCTGCGCGGTCGCGCCGTAGGTGTCGTAGTCCTTCATCGCGCGCAGCGCCTTGAGGAAGCCCTCGCGCGTGACGTCGCCGGAGGCGATGCAGCGCGCCAGCGCCTGCATCTCGACCAGGCCGACGGCGTAGCTCGCCAGGATGTAGTAGTCCGGCGCCGCCATCGTCCGGCCGAACTTCTCGTACGCCGGCAGGAAGGCCTTCATCAGCGGCACCTCCTCGCCCCAGAAGGCGAACGAGGTGACCCAGTGGAAGTTGGCGAAGATCGCCGGCGGCACCACCTTGGCGTCGAAGTAGCGGTCGATCCACGACGGCGAATTGCCGACCCAGACCGGCTTGTAGTCGAGCTGCGCGGCCACGCCGAGGATCGGCGCGGTGGCGCTCGGCAGCGTGGTCATCATCACGTGGGTGGCGCCGCTGTCCTTCAGCGCGGCCACGATCGCGGTGTAGTCCGGCTGGCCCGGCGCGTAGGTCTGCTGCGAGACGACGACGATGCCGAGCTTCGGCGCGGTCTCGGCCACCGCCTCGTGGCCGTCGGCGCCGTAATCGTCCTGCTGGTAGACCAGGCCGAGCCTGATCTTGTCCGCGCCGCCGGCCTGCTGGACCATCCAGTCGAGCGCGCGCATCACTTCGAGCTTGTACGACGGCCCGATCGGCGGCGTGTACTCGAACTCGGACATCTTTGACGACAGCGACGCCGGGAAGGCGACCAGCCGGTTGCGCTCGAGCAGGGGCCGCAGCGGCAGCGTGTTCGGCGTGCCGAAGGTGGTGGCGAAAAACAGCACCTGGTCGCGAATTTCGTTGAACAGCTGCACCGAGCGCTGCGGGTTGTAGCCGTGGTCGCGCTCGACCAGCCGCACCTTCCAGCCTTCGGGCAGCAGGCCGCTGCCACCGGCGTTGATTTGTGCCGCGAGCACGCGCAGTCCGGTGCCCCAGGGCCGTCCGATCGCAGCCGCCGGGCCGCTTTCGTCGTTGAGCACGCCGATCGAGATGGTTTTGGCCGCCAGGTCCACGCCGTGCTTCGTGGAGCCCTGCGAATCCCGGTCGCCACAGCCGACCAGCGCCAGCGCCGCGACCGCCGCCCCCAGCACCACGAGTCGCTTGCCCACGCACTCCTCCGTGATGAGCCAGACCGGAAAATTTTGTCGCGCGGCAGTGTAGCGCGTCGACGCCGGGCCTCCTGTCGGACGCGTGCTATCGTGCCGGCGCCGTGCGGCGCTTGTTCTGCGCGGGCCGCCGGGGGCTTGACAACTCCTCCTTATTAACAAATCAGGCCCGGTGACCGGGGGCCGGCTCATCTGAATGGCTCATCAAGGCTCGCTTCACATTGTCATGTATCGCGTTGATTTAAAAAGAATAATTTCACGCGTACCGGCTGCGACCAAATCGCGTCGGTGCAGCAAAGCCGCCGCGCGTGGAACAGGTCGCCTGTTTTCCCCAGAGTTATCCACACAAAGAGCGTGCCGGTGAAGTCCGAGCGGCTGGTGGCCGTGGCGGTGCCGGCGCCGCTTTACACGCACTTCGATTACCGCGCTGGTGAGGAACTGGCCATCGTCGCCGGCGCGCGCGTGCGCGTGCCGCTGGGCGCGCGCCAGGTGATCGGCGTGGCGCTGGAGGCGCCCGCGCTGCGCGCGGCCGCGGCGCGGCGCTACAAAGGCGTCACCGAAGTGCTCGACGCCTCCGCGTTGCTGCCCGTCGACATGCTCGAGCTGTGCCGCTTCGCCGCGAGCTACTACCAGCATCCGATAGGCGAAACGATCGCGACCGCACTGCCCGTGGGGCTGCGCCAGGGCCGCGGCACGGAGCTCAAGGCCGCGAAAGCTCCGGCCGAAGCCGCGCTGGAAGCCGCCCCGCAGCTCACGGCGGAGCAAGCCACCGCGCTGGCGACGCTGCGCGAGGGCGATGGGTTCTCCGTGACCGTGGTCGAGGGCATTACCGGCAGCGGCAAGACCGAGCTCTACCTGCGTCGCGCCGCCGACGTGCTCGCCGCCGGCCGGCAGGTGCTGGTGCTGGTGCCCGAGATCGGCCTGACCCCGCAGCTGGCCGGGCGCTTCGTGCGCCGCTTCGGCGCCGACGTGGCCAGCTACCACTCGGCCATGGCGGAAGGCAAGCGCACCGCGACCTGGCTGCGCGCCCGCGACGGCGCGGCGCGCATCGTCATCGGCACGCGCTCCGCCGCGTTCGTGCCGATGCGCGACCTCGGCCTGGTCATCGTCGACGAGGAGCACGACGGCTCGTTCAAGCAGCACGAAGGCCTGCGCTACTCCGCCCGCGACCTCGCCATCGTGCGGGCGCAGCGCGCCAAGGCGCCGGTCATCCTCGGCAGCGCGACGCCGTCGCTGGAGACGCTGCAGAACGCGCGCGCCGGCCGCTACCGCCACGCGCGGCTGGCGCGCCGCGTGCACTCGGTCGCGCCCCCCGCGATCCGCCTGCTCGACATCCGGGCGCGCCCGCTCGACCACGGCATGTCGGCGCCGCTGATCGAGGCCATCGGCAAGCACCTGACCGCCGGTGGCCAGGCGCTGCTGTTCATCAACCGGCGCGGCTACGCGCCAGTGTTGTTATGCCACGACTGCGGCTGGCAGGCGCCGTGCAAGCAGTGCGATTCGCGCCTGACCCTGCACAAGGCCCGCGGCCGGCTGATCTGCCACCACTGCGGCGCGCAGCAGGCGATCGCGGTGGCGTGCGGCGGCTGCGCCAGCAAGGCGCTGATGCCGGCCGGCCACGGCACCGAGCGCATCGAAGCGGGCCTGGGCGAGCTGTTTCCCGGCAAACGTATCGAACGATTCGATTCCGATCGCATCCGCCGGCGCGGTGAACTCGAGAAATTGCTGGACGACATCCGCTCGGGCGCGATCCACATCCTGGTCGGCACGCAGATGCTGGCCAAGGGCCACGACTTCCCCGGCCTGTCGCTGGTCGGCATCCTCGACGTGGATCAGGCCCTGTACGGCTCGGACTTCCGCGCGCTCGAGCGCATGGGCCAGCTGGTGACGCAGGTCGCCGGCCGCGCCGGCCGGGTCGGCCAGCAGGCCGAGGTGATCCTGCAGACCCACGAGCCGAAGAACCCTGAATTGTTACGCCTGCTCGAGGGCGGTTACGACGCCCTGTCCGAGCGCTTGCTCAAGCACCGCAAGACGCTCGGCCTGCCGCCGTTCTCGCACCTCGCGCTGCTGCGGGCCGAGGCGCCGGCGCTGGCACAGGCGCTGGGTTTTCTCGAAGGGATCCGCGCCGCCTTGAAACCCGACCCCAGGGTCAGCGTGCTCGGCCCGGTGCCGGCGCCGATGGAGCGCCTGGCCGGCCGCTACCGGGCGCAGCTGCTGCTGCAGTCATCCTCACGCGCCGCGCTGCAGGCGCTGCTGGCCGGCGCCGTCCCCGGCTTCGACCAGCTGCCCGGCGCGCGCAAGCTGCGCTGGTCGGTGGATGTCGATCCCATCGACCTCTTCTGAAACGGCAAAAAAAGGGACGCACACCTTTTCCGGGAAAAGGGGACGCACGAGTTTGACGGGGCGGCGGGCTGTATCTAGCCTCCCATGGAATAACAAGAACAAGGAGCGCGCCCCGCCGGCGACGCTATCTCAATGCCCAGGCTCGCTCGTCGCGTATTCGCTGGACTCCCGCACCACGTGGTGCAACGGGGCAATCGCCGCGAGGATGTTTTCTTCCGCGACGCGGACCGTTCGGCCTACCTGGACTGGCTGCGCCAGTATTGCGAAGAGGGCGGCGTCCAGGTCCTGGCGTACTGCCTGATGACCAACCACGTCCACATCGTTGCGGTACCCGCGAATGACGATGGCCTCGAAAGGGCCTTCCGACCGCTGCACACGCGCTACGCGATGCGCGTCAACCGGTGGCGCGGCACGAAGGGACACGTCTGGCAGGGCCGCTTCTTCTCCTCCACTCTCGACGAGGCGTATCTATGGGCGGCGATCCGCTATGTGGAGCGAAATCCCGTGCGGGCCGGCATGGTCGAGAGAGCGGAACGGTATCGCTGGTCGAGCGCGTCCGCGCACTGCGGCCTGGGGGCGGATCCGACCCTGACGCGCGATGCCGCCTGGCTCGAGGCGGTTCGATCCGTTGACGACTGGCCGGCCTGGCTGGCGGACTTCGACCGCCCCGTGCATCTGGATACCCTTCGCGAGCACGTCCGGCGATCATTGCCTTGCGGCAGTGGGGAATTCGTCCGGGGACTGGAGCTCCGCGCTGGGCTGCCGCTGGTTCCCAAGCCCAGGGGGCGGCCAAGGAAGGACATCGACGAGGGTGTGCGTCCCCTTTTTGCCTAAAAGGTGTGCGTCCCCTTTTTTGCTATTGTGCCGGCCCCATGAAGGACCACCTGCAGGCGCTGGTGCGCGCCGCGCTCGAGCCCGTGCTGGCCGGCAGCGGCGTGGCCGCGCCGACCAGCATCGCGATCGACGCGACCAAGGACGCGAAACACGGCGACTTCGCGACCAACGTGGCGCTGGCGCTGGCCAAGCCGCTCGGCAAGCCGCCGCGCGCGGTGGCCGAGGCGATCATCAAGCACCTGCCGGCGTCGGCGCGCGTGCTCAAGACCGAGATCGCCGGGCCGGGCTTCATCAACTTCTTCCTCGCGCCCGGCGCGTTCCAGGCCGTGGTGCCGGAAATCCTCGCCGCGAAGGAGCAGTTCGGCAGCGCGCCGAAGACGCGCGGCAAGGTCATGGTCGAGTTCGTCTCGGCCAACCCGACCGGCCCGATGCACGTCGGCCACGGCCGCGGCGCGGCCTACGGCGACAGCATCGCGCGCATCCTCGACGCCGCCGGTTACGAGGTCTACCGCGAGTACTACATCAACGACGCCGGCCGCCAGGCCGACCTGCTGGCGCTGTCGGTGTGGATCCGCTACCTCGAGCTGTGCGGCGTGAAGGTGCCGCTGCCGGCGCGCGCCTATCCGGGCGACTACGTCCGCAAGACGGCCGAGAAGCTGAAGGCGAAGCACGGCGGAGCGTTCGAGAAGCCCGCCGCCGACGTGCTGCGCAACATCGACGCCGAGCCGGCCCTTCCCGAGAACATCGACGAAAAGACCGAAGCCAGGATCAAGGGCCAGCAGGAAGACCACGCCGACGCGCTGATCGCGCGCGCCAAGCAATTGCTCGGCGCGCAGTACGCGACGCTGCAGGACTTCGCGCTGGCCGACCAGCTCGAGGTGATCCGCGCCACGCTCGACGCCTTCGGCGTGAAGTTCCACAACTGGGCCTCCGAGCGCGAGCTGGTCCAGCGCGGCGCGGTGGCGCACGCCATCGACCGGCTGCGCGCCATCGGCCTGGTGTTCGAGGAAGAAGGCGCGACCTGGCTGCGCACGACGCAGTTCGGCGACGAGAAGGACCGCGTGCTGGTCAAGGCCGACGGCGCCGCGACCTACTTCTGCAACGACCTCGCCTACCACGTCGACAAGCTCGAGCGCGGCTTCCCGTCGCTGGTCAACGTCTGGGGCGCCGACCACCACGGCTACATCGCGCGCGTGAAGGCCGCGATCGAGGCGCTGACCGGCCGCAAGGACGCGCTGTACGTGCAGATGATCCAGTTCGTCACGCTGTCGGGCGGCCGCATGGGCAAGCGCAGCGGCAACTACGTCACGCTGGCCGACCTGATTGCCGAGGCCGGCCGCGACGAGACGCGCTTCTTCTACCTGCTGCGCTCGGCCGACCAGCACCTCGAGTTCGACGTCGAGCTGGCGCGCAGCAAGACCAACGACAACCCGGTGTATTACGTGCAGTACGCGCACGCGCGCATCGCCAGCGTGTTCCGCGAGGCGGCCGAGCGCGGCTTTGCGTTCGACGCGGCCGCGGCGGCGCGCAAGGCCGGGCGCCTGGTCGAGCCGCAGGAGAAGGCGCTGCTGGCGCTGCTGAACCGCTACCCGGAGCTGGTCCAGGACGCCGCGCGCGAGCACGCCCCGCAGATGGTCACGCACTACCTCCGCGACGTGGCCGAGGCGCTGAACGCCTACTACCACGCGCACAAGTTCCTGGTGGACGACGCCGAGGTGCGCGACGCGCGCCTGGCGCTGGTCGCCGCGACCGGCCACGTGCTGCGGAACGGCCTCGGCCTTCTGGGTGTCTCAGCGCCGGATAAGATGTGAGCCGGGATGTCTAAAGACTACGCACACAAAGCCAACGGCGGCCGCCAGACTTCCGGCGGCTCCATGCCCGGCTGGGTGTGGCTGCTGGCCGGCGTCGCGCTCGGCTTCGGCGGCGCGGTGGTCTACTCGATCACGCGGCCAGCGTCCGAGGGACGCGCCGTCGCCGAGACCGGCGCCGACAAGGCCGCGCCGGACGGCAAGAAGCGCATCACCATCCCGCCGAAGGAACAGTCGCGCTTCGCCTTCTACGAGCTGCTGCCCAACTACGAAGTGCCGATCCCCAAGGACGTGCTGCGCAAGCCGCCGCCCGACAACGGCGCGCCGGCCGGCTCGGGCCGTTACCTGATCCAGGTGGGCTCGTTCAAGGAGCGCGCCGAGGCCGAGCAGCAGAAGGCCAACCTCGCGCTGCTCGGCATCGAGTCGCGCATCGAGAAGGTCACCATCGACAACGACCAGACCTGGTATCGCGTGCGCGTCGGCCCCGAGAAGGACCAGCGCCGCGTCGAGACCATCCTCGGCCGCCTCGAGGAGAACGACATCAAGGCGCTGGTGATGATGGTGCCGGACTGACACAAACCCGGAGGCCGGATCGCGCATCCAAGCTCCGATGCGAACCCTCGCCCGACCCCTGCTGGCCGCGGCCGCCCTGTTTGCCTGCAGCCAAGGCGCCCTCGGCCAGGCCGACGCGCGCCGGCTGACCGACGCGCAATGGCGCGCCGACCTCGACGAGGTCGTGCAGTTGCTCGAGCACCACCACCCCAACCCGTATCACGAGGTCGGCCGGGAGCGCTTCGCCAAGGCCCGTCGCGACTTGGACCAAGCCATCCCGGGTCTCGATGACGGCCAGATCGCGGCGCGCTTGATGCAGCTGGTCGGCAGCCTGCGCGACGGCCACACCGTGCTGCTGCCGAACGACCCGGCCGGCTTCAACCGCTGGCTGCCGCTGTCGTTCTACTGGTTCAGCGACGGCCTCCATGTCACCGCGGCCGATGCCGACTACGCCGGCCTGGTCGGCGCGCGCATCGAGGCCTTCGGCGACACGCCCGCGCCCGTCGCCCACGAGCGCACCGCCGACCTGCTGGGTTCGGACAACGACAGCGGCCGGCGCTGGAGCACGTTCTACCTGGCCAGCGTCGACGCCCTGCTGGCGACCGGGGTGGTCGCGCGCGGCGATCGCGTCGCCATCCGCGCGAAGCTGCCGGACGGCAAGTCGGCGCGCGTCGAGGTCGCGCCCGTCACGCTGCCGTTCACCCTGGAGCACCGCTTCTGGGGCGAGATGCATCCGCCGGGCGCGCGCGAGCGCGCGGACCGCTATCGCATGCCGGTCGGCAGCCTGAGCCTGTCGCAGTGGCGGGCGCTCGGGGACGACGCGCGCGCCGCGCTGCCGCTGCACCTGCGCAGCCGCATGGCCTACTGGTACGCGGTGCTGCCGGAGCAGAAAACGCTGTACCTCCACATGACCCATGTCACCGAGGACGGGCGCGGCGGCTTCGCCTCGTTCCGGCAGTTCTACGAGCACGTTTTCGAGCGCTTCGAGAGGGAAGACCTGCAGACCTTCGTGCTGGATCTGCGCTACAACTCCGGCGGCGACGGCTCCGTGCTGATCCCGTTCGTGCACGGCTTCATCCGCAGCGACAAGTTGCGGCAGCCCGGCCGGCTCTACACGCTGACCGGCCGCAAGACCTACAGCGCGGGCGTCATGCTGGTGGACCTGATGCTCAAGCACACCAGCACCGTGCTGGTGGGCGAGCCCTCGGGCGCGCCGCGCAGCAGCTATGGCGACGCCGGCAGCCACCGGCTGCCGAACAGCGGCATGCAGCTGGACGTGTCGACCGTGCACTGGCAGCTGGTCAGCTCCGCCGACCGCAGCCGCGAGCACGCGGTCGACATCCCGGCGCCCTTCAGCGGCGCGGACTACTTCGGTGGCCGCGACCCGGCCATGGACTTCATCCTGTCGCGCACGCGGCCGTGGCAGCCGCTGCCGGACCTTTTCCGGCAGGCCGGCGGCACTGCGGCGAAACGGGAGTACGCGCAGCGCAAGAAGCAGTGGGGCGGATACCCCTGGTGGTTCGCGTTCGACGAGAGCGACCTGCGCTCCGCCGCCCGCGATGCTGCGCGCGACGGCCGCCGCGCCGATGCCGAAGCGGGTTTCGGCATCCTGCTTGACCGCCATCCCGATTCCTGGCGCGCGTGGCGCGACTACGGCGACGCGCTGCGCGCCTGGGGCGAGAAGCGCCGCGCCCGGGAATGCTACGAGCGCGGGCTGCGCCTGAACCCGGGCTACGAGGGCTTCCGCGAGCGGATGGCTGAACTGGCCGGCTGACCGGTCTAGAATCGCGGCATCTCCGCTCGAGAGGCTGCCGCCATGCGCTTCCCATTTGCGCTCGTTGCCCTGCTGCTGCCCCTCTGCGCCGTCGCCGCCTCGGCCGCCAGGCCGGCCACCAAGGTCCAGCGCACCGAGCGCGGCAGCCTGGTCACCGAGAACGTCCCCGAGATCCCGGCCGCGCTGGCCGAGCTCAGCAACCAGTACCAGCAGGCGCGCGGCGCCTCGCTGCAGGGCTGGGCCGGCCACTCGATCCTGATCACCA
>JBQTJQ010000101.1:0-3813 GCA_052386975.1 Gammaproteobacteria bacterium
GCTTCTTCGGCAGGCGGTAGACCGTCTTCTGGTAGCGGTCCTTGCTGGCCCACAGGTCGAGCTGCGCCAGCACCTGGTTGGAGAACGAGTTGCTCATGACGAAGCTCGGGTGGCCGTGGGCGCAGCCAAGGTTCAGCAGGCGCCCCTCGGCCAGCAGGTACAGGCTGTGGCCGTCCTTGAACGTGTACTTGTCGAGCTGCGGCTTGATGGTGTCGCGCTTGACCGACTTGTCGGCGTTCAGGCGCTCCATCTGGATTTCGTTGTCGAAGTGGCCGATGTTGCCGACCAGCGCGCCGTCCTTCATGCGCTTCATGTGCTCGAGGGTGATGACGTCGCGGTTGCCGGTGGCGGTGATGAAGATGTCGGCTTGCCCGACCACGTCCTCGAGCAGCGCGACCTGGAAGCCCTCCATGGCCGCCTGCAGGGCGTTGATCGGGTCGATCTCGGTCACGATCACGCGGGCGCCGAAGCCGCGCAGCGAGTGTGCCGAGCCCTTGCCGACGTCGCCGTAGCCGCACACCACCGCGACCTTGCCGGCGACCATCAGGTCGGTGGCGCGCTTGATGCCGTCGGCCAGCGACTCGCGGCAGCCGTACAGGTTGTCGAACTTGCTCTTGGTGACCGAGTCGTTGACGTTGATCGCCGGCACCAGCAGCTTGCCGGCCTCGGCCAGCTGGTACAGGCGGTGCACGCCGGTCGTGGTCTCTTCCGACACGCCGCGCCAGCCCTTGGCCGCCTTGGTCCAGAAACCGGGACGTTCCCTGGCGGTGCGCTTGAGCAGGTCCTTGATGACCTGTTCCTCGTGCGAGCTCGCGGGCTGGTTGACCCACTTGTCGCCCTGTTCCATCTCGTAGCCCTTGTGGATCAGCAGCGTGACGTCGCCGCCGTCGTCCACCACCAGCTGCGGGCCGAGGTCGGCGCCGTGGGTCACGGCGTCGAGCGTCAGGTCCCAGTACTCCTCGAGCGTCTCGCCCTTCCAGGCGAACACCGGGATGCCGGCGGCCGCGATCGCTGCGGCGGCGTCGTCCTGGGTCGAGAAGATGTTGCACGAGGCCCAGCGCACCGAGGCGCCGAGCGTGCCGAGCGTCTCGATCAGCACCGCGGTTTCCTTGGTCATGTGCAGCGAGCCGGTCACGCGCACGCCCTTGAGCGGCTTGCCCGCGGCGTGCTTGGCGCGGATCGCCATCAGGCCGGGCATCTCCTCCTCGGCCATGCGGATGCGCTTGCGGCCGAGCGCGGCCAGCGACAGGTCGCGGACTTTGTAGTCCGGCTGCAGCGGTTTGCGGGCGGAGAGCGTCATCGAAGGGATCCGGTGGTCGGGGGAGAAGCGCACTATATCCGCTTATCCGGATAAAGGGATGATGCATTTTCGAGCATCCGGCCCCGCCGCAGCAGGCCCGACCGGAGGCCCCAACCGATGCCGACCAGCGTGGCGGGCAGGTACAGGGCCAACTGCATCAGCGTGGCGGCGACCACGCCGCGGGCGCCGTCCAGCCCGAGCAACTCCAGCGCGAAGTAAAAGGCGAACTGCAGCGTGCCGATGAAGCCCGGCGCACTCGGCAGCACGGTGCTCAGGCTCACGCAGCCGAGCACCAGCGCCGCCTGCGGCGCCGTCAGCGTCAGGCCAGTCCCGGCGACGATCGCGGCCAGTGCCGCGCCCTCCAGCAGCCAGATGGCGGAGGCCGCGCCGAACACGCGCGGCCGGCGCGCGGCGCGCATCGTGGCGAGCCCGGCCCGGAAAGCGACCAGGCGCCGGTGCACGTGGGCGAAGCGCTCGAGCCAGCGCGCGCGCACGGCAAGGCCGACTGCGCCCGCGAGCAGCGCGATCGCCAGCAGCGCCGCGACGCCAGACTGCGCGACGCCCCACGACGCTTCCCGGCCGGCGCCACCGGGCGCCAGCCCGAACGCGATGCCCCAGGCCAGCAGCGCGAGGATGATGCACAAGTCGCCCGCGCGCTCGGCGACGATCGTGCCGAGCACGGCCGAGCCGGACAGGCCGAACTCGCCGCGGGCGTAGTGCGCGCGCAGCAGCTCGCCGAGCCGCGCCGGCAGCAGGTTGTTGAGGGCATAGCCCGCCAGCAGCGGGCCGGCGACGACGCGCAGCGGGCGGGGCGCCAGCGGGCGCAGCAGCTCGCGCCAGCGCACGATGCGCAACAGCATCGCGCCGGCGAAGCAGGCCGCGGCCGGCGCGATCCAGCGCACATCGAAGGTCGCGAACGCCTCGCGCAGCGCGGCACTGCCGACCGCCGCCAGCGTGAACCAGAGGAACAGCGCGCCGCTGCCGAGGCCGAGAACCCACGGCGCGGCGGCGCGCAGGAAGCGGCTCACGGCAGCAGCCGGAACCAGAGGATGTACCAGAGCGCCTTGAAGCCGTCACGCCAGCTGATCTTCTTGCCGTCGGCGTAGGTACGGCCGAAATAGCTGATGCCCATCTCGTAGATGCGCCAGCGCCGCGCCAGCGAGATGCGGGCGGTGAGCTCCACCTCGATGCCGAAGTCGTCGCAGGTGAGCCGCATGCCGTCCAGCACCTCGCGGCGCATCATCTTGTAGCAGACCTCGATGTCGGTCAGCGTCTGGTTGTAGAGCAGGTTGAACAGCCAGGAGATGACCTTGTTGCCGAGGAAATGGTGGAAGTTCAGGGAGCGGTGCGGCCGGCCGAAGAAGCGCGAGCCATAGACCACGTCGGCGACGCCGCGCACCGCGATGAGGTCCCACATGCCGGTCCAGTCGGACGGGTCGTACTCGAGGTCGGCGTCCTGCACCACCACGACGTCGCCGTCGGCGCGGGCAAAGCCGCTGCGCAGGCCGGCGCCCTTGCCGCGGTTGCGCTCGTGCAGCACGACGTCGACGGCGACCGGCGCGGCGCCCGGCGCCGCGAGCGCCAGGGCCGGACCGCCGGCGGGGAAGTGCGCGGCGAGCCATTCGCGCGTGCCGTCGGTGGAGCCGTCGTCGACCACCACGATCTGCTTGGGCACGGCCGGCAGCGCCGCGGCCGTCGCGTGCAGCACGCGCTCGATGGTGGCGGCCTCGTTGTACGCCGGGATGACGATGCTCAGCTTCATGGCGCGGCCGGGACGGGGCGGCGGCGCGCGCGCGCGGCGCGCACCAGCAGGAACAGCGCGGCGCCGGCGGCGACGTATTGTTCGGGCCGGAACGGCGTTGCGTAGCGGGGCAGCGGGAAGCCGATCATGTGCAGGGCGGTAACGTACATCAGCAGCAGCGCGCAGGCCTGCGCCGGCAGCACGGCCCCCGGCTGCAGCAGCGCGTGCACGCGCGGCACCCAGACCGCCAGGCAGAAGCCGGCCGCGAGCGCCACGGTGATCCAGTGCAGCGCGAACATCGCCCGCTCGGTCAGCTCGAACGGCGGCGAGTCGAAGTACGGGCTGCGCGCGACCGGGTAGATGAAGGTGGCGCCGGCGCCCTGCAGTTCGTGCCAGGACCAGAGCGAGAGCGGCTTGCCGGCGAGGTACCAGGCGAGGTGGCGTCCGGGCTCCTTGGCGAAGCGCCGCGCGATCTCACTCGTCACTGACTGCACGCTGGCGCCGATCTCATTCGAGCGCGGGTCAGCGCGGTACGGGTAGCCGCGCGATTCGGGCACGCCTTCGTACGTCGCGTCCGGGTACATGCCGTGGTGCAGCATGTTGATCAGCAGCTGGTCGTTGCCCGCGGCGGGCAGCCCGGCGTTGCGGATCGCCCAGGGCGCGTACAGCAGCGCGGCGCCGAGCACCAGCGCGGCGCTCGCGCGCAGCGCGCTCGCCCGCGGCCAGCGCAGCAGGAACAGCGCCGGCAGGATCAGCGGCAGGTAGTTCGCCG
>JBQTJQ010000102.1:0-40576 GCA_052386975.1 Gammaproteobacteria bacterium
TGCGGATTTAGTTTGAAATAGGTGACCCGCGCCCAGTCGTGAGTGGACGGGACGGCCCCTGGTGCAGGTAGCTTCATGAGTGGGGCAGCTCTCCGCAGCCGCCGCTCCCACCAGCCAAATTCCTTAGCCGCTGCAGTCAGAACCATCTGCAGCTGAGCCCTTGGGTCGATCAGGCGGATCGCGCGGAGATAACCAAACCATAGGAGGGCGGCGACGAAGAGCGTGGCCCAGCCTGCACAAAACAATACGAGGCCGGCGCTGGCGGGCGTAATGACGATCGACGAGCTCGCAATGCCAATTGAAAGCGCGATCATCACCGCCAACTGCAGCATCAGGACAGGGTCCGAGCTCACGCGCTGAAACAACGCGTGCGGCATCCGCTCGATATTGACCTGCATTGAGAAGATGAGCACCGAGAACGCGATGGCGGCCGCACCAACCAATGCACAACCGAGCGTAACAAGAAGAGTCTGAGCGGCGGCCAACAGATTCAGCGCCGCGAAGTAGCCTTCGAGAGCGGGTTCGACGTTGGCGACCAGAAGTCCCGAGGCCGCCACGATAAGACCGAGCAAGCCGAGCAGCACCGTCCGACGATGGCGCTGTTGCCAGTGGGTCAACTCGACCCAGCGCCGGTCCGCCCTGTATTGCACCTGATTGCGGATCTGGCGGGCGCGGGCGGCAACTCGCGAAACCGCTTGCTTTAAGTAGCCACTAACGCTTGCTACGGCCTGACGTAGCCAACCGATCATCCGTTGCCTGCCCTTGGTGCTCGTGGTCCCGAGCGCAGCCTAGCCTAGGGACGCTTGACCGACGAGTCTTATGTCTTGCGGCAGCTGCGGTTCATACGGCGGAGCTGTCGCATTGGGGTCGTGGCAGTGTCGCGGCATCCTCCGCGGTGACAGGCCTAATGTGCGCGTGCCACCGACAGGAGCAAGATATGCACATGGCCGCCCAGAAGCGCCGACACAGCTTTGTCTAATGACTAACACGAGGCCTGTAAGACGTTCCCTTTCGATCGAAGAGCTGACCGCAGAGATGCGCGAACCATCGGTCCGCCAGTCGCTTGGCGGTGGCGTTCTCCCGAAGGACCCCGACTGGTGGTTCCCCAAATACGTCCCAGCGTGGGCTCGCATGCTGCCGCGCGAGCTCTACGCCGCGGTGTTCAATATCTCGAGCGCGAAGTGGCAGGTGGAAGGGGTGTGGCGGCGAAGCAAGCGCGGGCGAAAGCCTGGTCGACCACGCCATAACACCCCCGAAGAGGATCTGCGGTACTTCTATGAAGTTGAAGGCAAGCGCCGGCGTCTTGCCTCGTCGGGTAAGAGGGGCACAGTCGTTGCGACGCTGCAGGCCATGTACAAAAAGAAAAATGTCGGAGCCGAGCGCGGGAGGTATATCCGCGCCCGGAAGCTGTACAAAAACACCCAAATAAGGACCCTTTTAAGTACAGCTCCCGTGTAGATACTTGGCTGTCATGCCGCTCCATCCCGGAGCGTTCAGGAGCAAGGCATGACACCTCACGCGCGGCCAGAGCCGCAGACCGTACTGGTTGATGGGCGGATAGAGTTCCGGCTCATTTCCACGCTTCAACCCGACCCGAAGAACACGCGGGTCCACTCCAAGGCTCAGATAAGGCAGATCGCCGAGAGCATCCGTATCTTCGGTTTCCTCGTCCCCGTCCTGATCGACAAGAACGGCAGGATCATCGCTGGCCACGGCCGTGTCCTGGCGGCGCAGTTCCTGGGCCAGAAAGAGGTCCCGGTCATCTGCGTTGATCACCTGACTCCGGCGCAGGTTCGGGCCTTCGCCATCGCCGACAACCGGCTGACGGAAAACGCTCGTTGGGACGAGAAGCTCCTGGCAGTGCAGCTTAAGGAGCTCTCGGAGCTGAATCTCGACTTCAGCATCGAGGTGACCGGGTTTTCGATGGCGGAGATCGACCTTCGCATCGAATCCCTCAACGCGCCGCCTGAAGAGGATCCAGCCGATCTCATGCCGGCGCCCGGCCTTGCGGTCAGCAAGGTTGGCGATGGCTGGCTCATGGGCAAACACCGGGCGGTCTGCGGTAACTCGCTCGAGGAGCGGGTCTACGAAGCCCTGATGGGCAAGAAGCGCGCTGGCGTTGTCTTCACCGATCCGCCCTACAACGTTCCCATCGATGGCCACGTGGGCGGCAAGGGCAAGGTCAAGCACCGTGAGTTCGCAATGGCCGCGGGCGAGATGTCCGTCTCGGAATTCGTCGAGTTCCTGCGCAGTGTCCTGAAGCTGCTGGTGCGCTTCAGCCTGGACGGCTCCATCCACTACGTCTGCATGGACTGGCGCCACACCCACGAGCTGACGGCCGCAGCCAAGGACGCGTACACGGAGCTCAAGAACATCTGCGTCTGGACCAAGCCCACGGCCGGCATGGGCTCCCTGTACCGCAGCCAGCACGAGTTCGTGCTGGTGTTCAAGAACGGCAAGGCCTCACACCGCAACAACATCGAGCTCGGGCGGCACGGCCGCAACCGCTCCAACGTGTGGCCCTACGCCGGCGTCACCCCGTTCGGCCGGGAGGTGGAGGAGGGCAACCTGCTCGCCATGCATCCGACGGTCAAGCCCGTCCGGATGATCGCCGACGCCCTGCTGGACTGCTCGGCGCGCGGCGACATTGTTCTCGATCCCTTCCTGGGCAGCGGCAGCACGCTGATCGCAGCCGAGCGGGTGGGGCGCATCTGCTACGGCATCGAGCTCGACCCGCGCTATGTCGACACCGCCATCCGGCGCTGGCAGAAGTACACCGGCCTCAAGGCCAAGCACGCCGTCACGGGCAAAACGTTCGACGACGTCGAGGCCGAAAAGGAGCTCGCCCATGTCGGATGACACCTACGAGGTCGGCTACGCCAAACCCCCGAAGCGCACGCGCTTCAAGAAGGGGCAGTCCGGCAACCCCAAGGGGCGGCCCAAGGGCTCGCCCAACATCATCACGGCCGTGCGCCGAGCCATCCACGCCAAGGTGCCGATCGTCGAACAGGGCAAGCGCAAGGTCGTCAGTAAACTCGACGCTGCGGCCACCCAGCTGGCCAACAAGGCCGCGCAAGGCGACCAGCGCGCCATCGACCGCCTGCTGGCCTTCGCTGCGCTGCTGGACGATCAAGGCGCTGCATCGGCCGTGCCGCCCATGGAGGAGGCTGACGAGCAGGTGGCCGAACTGATCATCAAGCGCATCCGCGCTTCCAAGGACGACAGCAAGAAGGGCGGGACGAAGTGAGCCGCGGCCTGACGCCGCAGGAGTACCGGGCCCTCCTGCGACGCGACTTTCACGGGTTCGTAGGCCGGACGTTCTACCAGTTGCACCCGCAGGCTCTCTTCATGCCGGCCCCGCACATCGAGGCCATGTGCGCGGCCTTCGAAGAGTGCCTGCGGGGCAAGATCAAGCGCCTGATCATCAACGTGCCACCCCGAAGCCTGAAGTCGCTAACCGGGTCGGTTGCCTTTCCTGCGTACGTCCTGGGCCATGACCCCACCGCAAACATCATCTGCGTGAGCTACGGCCAGGACCTGTCCATGAAGCTCGCGCTGGATTGCCGGAACGTCATGACGAGCCGCTGGTACCAGGCGGCCTTCAATACGCGGCTTTCGCCCTCAAAGCAGGGCACGAACGATTTCATGACCACCCGCAACGGTACTCGCCTGGCGACGTCGATCGAGGGTGTCCTGACGGGGCGGGGCGCCGACTTCATCATCATCGACGACCCGCTGAAGCCCGACGAGGCCTTCTCCGACACGCACCGGAAGAAGGTCAACAACTGGTACGACGGCACGTTGCTCAGTCGCCTGAACAGCAAGGTCGACGGCGTGATCATCCTGATCATGCAGCGTCTGCACATGGACGATCTGGTCGGGCACGTGCTCGGCCAGGAGCAGTGGAAGGTGCTGAGCTTCCCGGCCATCGCCGAAAAGGACGAGGAGTTCGTGTACCAGACGCCCTACGGGCCGCAACGATTCGTGCGACGCGCCGGCGACGTCCTGCATCCAGAGCGTGAGCCGAAAATCGTGCTGGACCAGATGCGGCTGCGCATCGGCGAGTACAACTTCGCCGGCCAGTACCAGCAGGATCCGATCCCGCCAGGCGGCGGCATGGTCAAGGCGACGTGGTTCAAGACCTTCGACCTCACGAACCGTCCCAGCAACCTGCGCGTCATTCAAAGCTGGGATACGGCCAGCAAGCAGACCGAACTCAGCGACTATTCCGTCTGTACGACATGGGGAGTCGAAGGCAACAAGATCTATCTGCTGGACGTACTACGAGCTCGCCTGGCGTTTCCCGAGCTGAAGCGCGCGGTCCAGGACATGCAGAGGAAGTTCAGCGCCTCGGCCGTCTTGATCGAGGACAAGGCCTCAGGCACCCAGCTCATCCAGGAGCTCCGCTACAACGGCATGGCCGTCAAGGAGATCAAGCCGACCGAAAACAAGGTCATGCGCATGAATGCGCAGACCCCTCAGATCGAAAGTGGATTCGTGCACCTCCCGACTTCGGCGCCGTGGCTCACGCAGTACGTCACCGAGATGACGACGTTTCCCTACGCCAAGCACGACGACCAAGTCGACTCGACGTCGCAGGCGTTGGAGTGGATTGCTTTCGACGCCATGAGGCCACGCGTGTCCGTGCAGCCCCTCTACCTCTGAAAGCAGCCCTAACGCCCCGGCCTTTGTCTTAGCCCTTCCCGCGATGGGTCTTTGGTACATGCACCGACGCCCGCCGCTTTGCGATCTGCGGTTTGCCGGCCGAGAGGTTCTGCAGAATCCCGCAATTTTTGGACGCGTTGCTGGTCGTGCACTGCGTCCGGAGTCGGCGCAGTTGCGCATCGAGACTCTTGAGTTCGCCCAGGCGTTTTCGGACATGCGTGATGTGCTCTTCGAGCATCGTAGTCACGTCGCCGCAGTCGGCACTGGGGTCGTCGAGGACTCGGAGGAGCACACGGATTTCGTCCTGGGCCATATCCAAGGCCCGGCAATTAAGGATGAACCCGAGGCGGTTCGCATCCTTTGGCGTGTATAGCCTGTAGTTGCCGCCCGTACGGGTTGCCTGCGACAGCAGCCCCTCCCGCTCGTAGTAGCGGATCGTTTCCACTGGAACGTCGAACCGGCGCGCAAGGTCTCCGATCTTCATGTGTTCCCCACTGCAGCTTGACCCTGAAGTTACTACAGGGTGTGAAATGCGGGCCAGTCCTTTCGGAGGCGACTCGTGACACCGCAGTTGACGTTCACCATTCTGCTCGCCGTGCAGGCCTTGCACCTGCTGCATCACCGACTGGCCAAGCGCCACATCAGCTTTGCCGAGGTCCTTTCGGCGTTCGTGCTGTGCATCCCCCTGACCACGCTCCCGCCAGCCTTGCTCGTGGTCATGCACCTGGGCCTCGCTTCCGTTCAGGTCGTCGGATCCGTCTGGATCAGGCGGCTGTCGCCGGACTGGTCGCGAGGCGGCGGACTACTGGCGCGTCTGGGGTAAGCCAAGTTGAGCGAAGACAACCAGCCATGCGGCGATGTTTGCCGCGCGACCGAGGCGGTGGACCGAAGGACTCTGCGCACGGTCCTGGCGATAAACCTTGCGCAGTCGCTGGGCGGCGGGGTCGTCGGCGCCTTGGCATCCTCCGCGGGTCTGATCGGGGCCGCCATCGACAATCTCGCGGACGCCGGCGTCTATGGCATGAGTCTGTTCGCAGTGGGGCGCAGTGCCAGAATCAAGGCAACCGCTGCCAAAGTCAGCGGCGTGGTGCTGTTGATCCTCAGCGCGCTGCTCGCAATCGAGGTTCTGCGCCGATTCTTTGCCGGGGCTGAACCGGTCGGCCCCGCCATGATGATTGCTGCCGCCATCAACGCCGGTCTCAACCTCGTGTGCCTGCGCCTGCTGCGCAAGCATCGCGGGCAGGATGTGCACTTCGACGCCTCCTGGATCTTCACCAGCAACGACACCCTGGTGAACCTGGGTATCGTCCTGTCAGGCGCCCTGGTGATGGCCTTCGGCTCGCCGTTGCCGGATCTGTTGATTGGCCTGGTGACCGCGGTGGTCGCTGCAAAAGGAGGCCGGGAAATTCTGGAAATGGCGCGCGAGGCAAGGGAACCTAAATGAGCCTCATCCCACTGCCTGAATGTCCGCAGCACTGTCTTTGGTAAACTCTTCGGCGATGCGCATCAGGCACTTTCTTCGGACTGCGGTACCGGTGTTGCTGGGGATGACCCTGGCGGTCACCCGGGCTGACGGTGCGCATTTGCATTTCTGTCTGGACGGTCAGGAAGAGCCAGTTGAGCTACACAGTCCGGACAACGGCGACCATCACGCCGAGGACACGGGCTCCACGCATCAGGACCGCGATCTCGAGCTTGTCGACGACTCGCTCGGGAAAGTCACGCCCAAAGGCTTCTTGGCGGCTGCGCTGCTGACCGGCGCGATCTCGATGGATTTGTTCAAGGCGGCCCGTGATGCGCCGCCGACGTTCCGCCCTCTTGCGCCTGCTGTCGCACGCCGCTTCCTGTTGCCGCCCTTGAGAGGACCTCCGGCTTAGCCTCCCGCACCTCTCGTTTTCCCGTCGCGCCGTGCGCGCGACCCTTGCCTGGGAGGCAAATCATGTTTTCTCGCATCACACGCCCGCTTGGGGTGTGCCTGATTTTCGTATCGGCGCTCGCGCCGCCTTTGGCTCGGGCGCAGGGCAGCCCTCCGCCGCTCACGCTGCGCCAGGCCATTGACCGGGCGCTTGCCGGCAATCCGGAGCTGGCCGCTTTCGCATTCGAACTGCGCGCGCAGGACGCGCGAACCCGCCAGGCGGGTTTGCGGCCACCGCTGGAAGCATCGGTGGAAGCCGAGAACGTGCTGGGTACCGGCGACGCCAAGGGCACCGACGCGGCGGAGTTCACGTTCGCCCTGTCCGGTGTGATCGAACTTGGCGGCAAGCGCAGCAGCCGCGTCGCCGCGACGCAGGCGCAGCGCAGCGCGCTCGAGGTCGAGCGCCAGGCCCGCCAGCTAGACGTGCTCGCGGAGGTGACGCGGCGCTTCATCGCGGTGGCCGCGGCGCAGGAGCGGCTGCGTCTCGCGGGCAAGGCCAACGAGCTCGCTGCGCAGACCATCGCGGGCTCCGACCGCCGCGTGAAGGCCGCAAAGTCGCCGCACGTCGAGTTGGACCGGGCGCACATCGCACAGGACCGGGCACGGCTGGAAGAGCGCCGCGCCGCCATCGAACTCGACAGCGCCCGCAAGCAGCTCGCGGCGATGTGGGGCGATGCGTCCCCGGCGCTCGACGGCCAGTCCCTGGGCGAGGTTCAGGGCGACCTCTTCCTGATGCCGCCGGCCGCTGATTTCGCCGAGTTGCAAGGGCGCCTTGCCGAGAATCCGGACTTTCTCCGCTTCGCCTCCGAGGCGCGTTTGCGCGATGCCGAGCTGCGCCTCGCCGCAACGCTGCGGCAACCGGACGTGACCTTGGGCACCGGCCTGCGTCGCTTCGAGGAGTCCGGCGACCAGGCGTTCGTCGCATCCTTTTCACTTCCGTTCTTCACCGGGTCACGAGCCGAGGGCTTCGTCGCGGAAGCGCAAGCCAACCGCGACGGTGTGGACTCGCGGCGCCGGGCAGCCGAGATCAAAGCCAGCGCCACGCTTTACGAGTTGTTGCTGCAGTTCAAGCAGGCGGTGTTCGAGGCGCAGACGCTGAAGGACGACATGTTGCCGCGCATGGACGAAGCGCTGAAGGAAACCGACTACGCCTACGCCCGCGGCCGCTACAGCTACCTGGAACTGGTGGACGCGCAGCGCGAATACCTCGCCGTGCAGCAGGCGCTGATCGAAGCCGCCGCCGACGCGCACGTCCTACGCGCGGAAATCGAACGGCTGACCAACGCCCCGCTGACACCGGCTCCCTGACCGAGAACGAACAATGACACCCAGATTTCTGTTTGTGATTCTGCTCCTGCTGCTCGCTCTCGCCGCGTGCGGTGACGAGGTCAATGCGCCTGCTCAAGGCGCCGACAACACTGCGACCGGCCATGAAGGTGAAGCCGGCGCCGGCGAGAAGGGGCACGACGAGGGCGGGATCGCGCTGACGCCCGAGCAGATCAAGGCCGCCGACATTCAACTCGCTCAAGCAGGTCCGGCGCAGATTCGCACGACGCTGCCGCTCTACGGGGTGATTGCGCCGAACGCCGAGCGTGTGCGCGATGTGGCGGCGCGCTACCCGGGAGTGATCCGTTCCGTCGCCAAGAAAGTTGGCGATCCGGTCGCGCAGGGTGAACCCTTGGCGATCGTTGAGAGCAACGAAAGTCTGGAGACCTACGCGGTCGCAGCGCCACTCGCGGGCGTGGTCACGGCACGAAACGCCAATCCAGGTGAGCAGACCGGCGACAAATCGCTGTTCACGGTCGCCGACCTGTCCACGGTATGGGTGGAGTTGTCGCTGTTCCCGCGTGACGTGAGCAAGGTGCGGGTCGGCCAGGACGTGCGCGTGCTCAGCACCGAGGCGGGGCTCTCCGCCGACGGGAAGGTGGTCTATGTCGCACCTTTTGGCACCGCGGCTAACCAGACGCTTACCGCACGCGTGCTGCTCAACAACGCGACGCGCCGCTGGGCGCCGGGTCTCTACGTCACAGCGGAGGTGGGCCTGTCCGAGGTCACGGTGCCACTGGCGGTGCGCAACGAAGCGGTACAGACGCTGGAGAACAAGACCGTCGTTTTCGTGCAGCACGAAGCGGGCTTCGAGCCGCGTCCGGTTCGGCCGGGACGCAGCGATAGCGCGCACACCGAGGTACTCGACGGTCTGGCTGCCGGCGAGACCTACGTCGCCAGGAACAGCTTCATCCTGAAAGCCGAGGCGGGCAAGGGCGAGGCGGAACATGGGCACTGAGCGGAGCACGACATGATTGACGCACTGCTGCGCTTCTCCATCGCCCGCCGCTGGGTGGTGATGTTCCTGGTGCTCGTGGTCGCGGCAACCGGCGTGTGGAGCTACCAGCGCCTGCCGATCGACGCCGTGCCCGACATCACCAACGTGCAGGTGCAGATCAACACGCAGGCCGAAGGGTACTCGCCGCTCGAAGTCGAGCAGCGCATCACCTACCTGGTCGAGGTTGCGATTGCAGGGCTGCCCAAGCTCGAATACACGCGCTCCCTGTCCCGCTACGGGCTATCCCAGGTCACTGTCGTGTTCGCGGACGGAACCGACATCTACTGGGCGCGCAACCTCATCAACGAGCGTCTGCAACAGGCCAAGGCCCAGCTGCCGAGCGGCATCGAGCCGCAGATGGGCCCGATCGCGACGGGCCTCGGCGAAATCTTCCTCTACACGGTGCACGCCGACGAGGGCGCGCGGCAGGCCAACGGCGAGCCTTGGGATGCAACCGCGCTGCGCACGCTGCAGGACTGGGTGATCCGTCCGCAACTGCGTCAGGTGCCCGGGGTCACCGAGGTCAACACCATTGGTGGATACGAGAAGCAGTTCCATGTCACGCCGGATCCTGCCCGCTTGCTGGCCTTCGCCCTGTCGCTCGACGATGTGCGCGAGGCGCTGGAGAAAAATAACGCCAACGTCGGCGCCGGTTATATCGAGCGCAACGGCGAGCAATACCTGATCCGCTCGCCGGGCCAGGTGTCCGACATCGCCGGTATCGAGCGGGTGATCGTTGCGCATCGCGAGGGCGTGCCGATCACGGTGCGCGATGTGGCCGACGTCGGCTTCGGCAAGCAACTGCGCACCGGCGCCGCGACTCGCGACGGCGAGGAGGCCGTGCTCGGCACCGCGGTCATGCTGATCGGCGAGAACAGCCGCACAGTGTCCAGCGCCGTCGCCGACAAACTCGCCGAGATCAGCAAGACCCTCCCCGCAGGCATCACCGCCGATCCGGTCTACGACCGCACGGTGCTGGTGGAAAAAACCATCCGCACGGTGCAGACCAATCTGGTGGAAGGCGCGATCCTGGTGATCGCCGTGCTGCTGCTGATGCTGGGCAACGTGCGCGCGGCGCTGCTCACGGCGATGGTGATCCCGCTGTCCATGCTGATGCTGATGACCAGCATGGTGGAAACGCAGGTCAGCGCCAACCTGATGAGCCTGGGCGCGCTCGACTTCGGCCTGATCGTGGACGGCGCCGTGATCATCGTGGAGAACTGCATCCTGCGGCTGGCCGAGCGCCAGCATCACGCGCGGAGGCTGCTGACCGTCGACGAGCGATTCCACACCGTCTTTGCCGCGACCCGCGAGGTGTTCACGCCGAGCTTCGTCAGCGTGCTGGTCGTGGTGCTGGTCAACCTGCCGATCCTGGCGCTCACCGGCATCGAAGGGAAGATGTTCAAGCCGATGGCGCTGGCCGTGATCATGGCGCTGCTCGCCGCCGTCGTGCTGTCGCTGACCTTCGTGCCGGCCGCCCTCGCGCTGTTCCTGCGCGGCCGCATTGAGGAGAAGGAGAACGTCATCGTCCGCGCCGCCAAGCGCGCCTACGCGCCGGTGCTGGAGCTGGCGCTGCGGTTGCGCCTGCCGATCCTGGCGGGCGCGGTTGCGTTCGTCGTGCTGTGCGGCTGGCTGGTCACGCGCATGGGCGCGGAGTTCATCCCCAGCCTCGACGAGGGCGACGTCGCGGTGCAGGCGCTGCGCATCCCTGGAACAAGCCTGACCCAATCCATCGAGATGCAGCTGCAGATGGAGCGCGCGCTCATGGACATGCCCGAGGTCAAGACCTATTTCTCTCGCGTCGGCACCGCAGAGGTCGCTACCGACCCGATGCCGCCGAACATCTCCGACGGCTACGTGATGCTGAAGGACCGCAAGGACTGGCCCGACCCCGACAAGACCAAGCCGAAGTTGCTGGAGGAAATAGAGAGGCGGCTGGAAGTCGTTCCCGGCAACGCCTACGAGATCAGCCAGCCGATCCAGCTACGCTTCAACGAGCTGATCTCGGGTGTGCGCTCGGACCTCGGCATCAAGGTCTACGGCGACAACCTCGATCAGCTGCTGGAGAGCGGCAACGCGATCGCCAAGGTGCTCACTTCGGTCCGCGGCGCGCAGGGTGTCAAGGTCGAACAGGTTGCCGGTCTGCCGGTGCTATCGGTCGAGCCCAACCGCGCGGCGCTCTACCGCTATGGCCTCAACGTCGCCGACGTGCAAGACGTGCTGGCCGCGGCGACTGGCGGCGAGGAGGCTGGCCAGCTGTTCGAGGGCGACCAGCGCTTCGCGGTCGTCGTGCGCCTGGCCGAACACCTGCGCGCCGATCTGACGACGCTGGAGCGTCTGCCGGTACGGTTGCCGGAGGGTGGCTACGTGCCACTCGGGGAAATCGCGGCGCTGAACCTTGCGCCGGGTCCCAACCAGATCAGCCGCGAGAACGGCAAACGGCGGCTGGTCGTCTCCGCCAATGTGCGCGGGCGCGACCTCGGCGGTTTCGTCGCCGAGGTGCGGGAGAAGATCGAACAGCAGGTCAAGCTGCCGTCGGGCTACTGGCTCCAATATGGCGGCACGTTCGAGCAGCTCGAGTCGGCGACGCAGCGCCTGGCGCTGCTGGTGCCGGTGACCCTGGCGATGATCTTCGCCCTGCTGCTGATGACCTTCGGGTCGGCCAAGGACGCGGCGCTGGTATTCAGCGGCGTGCCGCTGGCCCTCACCGGCGGCGTGATCGCGCTTCTGCTGCGCGGCATCCCATTGTCGATCACCGCCGGCGTCGGCTTCATCACGCTCTCCGGAGTCGCGGTGCTGACCGGCGTGGTGATGGTGTCGGCGTTCCGCGATCGGCTGGCGCAGGGCGTGGACGTGGAACAGGCGATCCGTGAGGGCGCCATGCTACGGCTGCGCCCCATCCTGATGGTCGCGCTGGTCGCGGCGCTGGGCTTTCTGCCGATGGCGCTCAACACCAGCACCGGCGCCGAGGTGCAGCGACCGCTGGCCACCGTCGTCATCGGTGGAATCATCTCGTCCACGCTCTTGACGCTGCTGGTTCTTCCCGGCCTCTACCGCATGACCTGGCGGCCCGAGCGCATCACCGACCAAAACACCGCAACCCCCAAGGAATCGTTCCCATGAAACTGGTCAAAGCATTCATCCATCACGTCCGCGCACCGGACGTGGTGCAGGCGCTGGCGGATGCGGGCTTCCGCAACCTCACGCTGCACGACGTCAAAGGCACGCTCAAGGCCATCAGCGACAGCGAGCGCGACTATTCGACCGAGGGTGGCGCGCGCGTGATCTCCGAGGCGCGGCTGTCGCTGGTGGTCGAGGACGGCGAAGTGGCCGCGGTCACCGCCATCATCGGCACGTCCGCGCGGATCGGGCCGGGCGTCTCGGGCTACATCTATGTGAGCCCGGTCGAGCAGGTCTTGCCTATCGGCGGGCCGGAGTGATTGATCATGGGACACGGCGAACTGAGCGAAGACGCGGCGGGTTTTACCGGGCCGTGGTGGATGTTCCCGCCGTTGCGCAATGCGCTGCTGGCGGGCGTGCTGGCCGGGGTCGCCTTCGTGCTCGAAGTCTCCGGACTGCTGCCGGAATCCGTGGCGATGTGGGCCTACATCATCGCCATCCCCCTGGGCGGCGCGCACTGGATGCGCGAAGGCGTCGAGGAACTGGTCGAGCACCGCGAGGTTGGCATCGAGGCCCTGATGATCGCGGCCACGGCGGGCGCCGCGATCCTGGGCATGTGGGACGAGGCGGCGGCGCTGGTCGTGCTCTACGGCGCCGCGGAAGGGCTGGAGGAATATACCTACGCGCGCACGCGCACGGCGATCCGCGCGCTGCTGGACCTTGCGCCCAAGGAGGCGCGCGTCCTGCTTGGCAACGGCGAGGAATCCATGGTTCCGGCCGAAGCGCTGAGACCCGGCGACCGCTTCGTCGTGCGTCCCGGCGAGTCCATCGCGACCGACGGCGTTGTGGAGGCAGGCGAGTCCGGCGTCAACGAGGCGCCGGTGACCGGCGAGTCGGTGCCGGTGGACAAGAAGCCCGGCGACCCGGTTTTCGCCGGCACGCTCAACACCGAGGGCGCGCTGACCATCGAAGCAACCAGGGCGTTCGCGGACAACACCCTGTCGAAGATCATCCACCTGGTCGAGGAAGCGCAGGAGGAAAAGGGCAAGGCGCAGAAGTGGATCGAGCGCTTCGGCAAGCGCTACAGCCCGGCTGTGCTGTTGTCCTCCGCCGCGCTGCTGGTCGTGCCCTGGCTGCTGGGCTTGCCGGTCGAGTTCTGGGCGCGGCGGGCCGTGGTCCTGTTGGTGGCCGCCGCCCCGTGCGCACTGATCATGTCCATGCCCATGGCAATGGCCGCCGGCATCGGTGGCGCCGGCCGGCGCGGCATCCTGATCAAGGGCGGCGCCCACCTGGAGCACCTAGGCGTCATCAAGGTCGTGGCTTTCGACAAGACCGGCACCCTTACGCTCGGCAAGCCCGCCGTGACGGATGTCGTACCCGTCGGCATCCCGGAAGACGAGTTGCTGGCGGCCGCCGCCGGGCTCGAACACTTCTCGCAGCACCCGCTGGCACGGGCCATCGTCGAGGCGGCCCAAGCTCGCAAGCTGAAGCCGCTGCCTGCGACGGACTTCCGCTCGCTGACCGGCGCCGGCGCGCAGGCGCGGCTGAATGGGACCGTCTGGACGGTCGGCAGTCCGAAGTATTTCGAGACTCAGAAGCTACTGCTCGGTGCGCACGCGGCGCGTATCGCCGAACTGCAAGGCCAGGGCAAGACCGTGGCGCTCATCGCCGTTGACGGAAATCTGCGCGGCTTGATCGCCATGCAGGACCAGCCGCGGCCGGAAGCGAAAGCCGCGATCGAGACGCTGCACCGGCTGGGCGTGAAGACGGCGATGCTCACCGGCGACAACCACCGCACTGGGCAGGCGATCGCCGCGATGCTCGGCATCGACGACGTGCGCGCCGAACTGAAGCCGGACGACAAGGTGGCAGCAGTCAAGAAGCTGCACGAGGACTACGGTCCGGTGCTGATGGTGGGCGACGGTGTCAACGATGCCCCGGCGCTCGCGGCGGCGACCTGCGGCGCCGCAATGGGCGCGGCCGGCACCGACGCGGCAATCGAGGCGGCCGACGTGGCGCTGATGAAGGACGACCTGCACAAGGTTGCCGAAGCGCTGGCGCGCGGCAAGAAGGCGCGCCGGGTCAGCCTGCAGAACATCGTGTTCTCCATCGCCGTGCTAATGCTGATGATTCCGCTGGCAGTGACCGGCGTGATCGGCGTCGCCTTCGCGGTCGTGGTCCATGAGGCGGCCGAGCTGCTCGCGGTCGCCAACGGCTTGCGGGCCGGACGCATCGAATCCGGTTAGGTGATGGCATGCGACGAACGGCAGGCCTTCTTCTGGCGGTCCTCATGATCCCCTTCTTCGTGCGCGCCGAGGGCGTTTATCGATGGGTGGATAAGAACGGCCAGGTTCACTTTGGCGACCACCCGCCCGCTGGTGTCCAGGCCGAAGTCGTGCTGGCGCCGCTGCCGCTCGGCTCGGCAGAAGCGCAGCACCAGTTGCGGGACTACGTCCGCACGCTCGAGGTTCAGGAGGCCGAACGGGCGAAGGATGAAGAGCGGAAGCGCGCCGAGCAGGCGCTGCAGGACGCGCGCAAGGCCGACTGCGAAACCTCACGCGTGCGCCGCGAGCGGCTCGAGAAGCCGCGCCAGCTCGAATACCAGCCCGATGGCAGCGCGCGCCGCCTGACCGAGGAAGAGCGGCGGGCCCGGATCGCTGATACCGAAGAGCGGATCGCCGATGTCTGCGCCAGCACGCCGTAAGTCGAACGACGAACGGCCCGAACTTGTCGGCTTGCATTGGGCCGCGACTCCGGGGGAGACTGTGCGCCGGATGAAAAAGCTTCGGCTGCTCGTTGCACTCTGTCTCTCGCTCACCGTGCCTGCGGCTGCGCTGGCGTCGGTCGTCAACGCGGGGCACTGCCAGATGAAGCCGGCAGCACGCGCCAGCACCGGCGCACACGCGGGCCACGACATGGGCGCCATGCAACATGCACAGCACATGCAGCAGATGGCTGCGGCGGACGCGCCGGCAAAGAGCGCGCCGAGTGGTTGCACATGCGGCTGCAAATGCACGAGCGATCACTGCGTCTCCGGCGCCTCCGGTCTTCTGACCGGTCCGCGTACGGAGGCCGACTTCGTCAGCAGCGACGGCTCGCTGCGCACCCAGGCCATGCCGTCACGCACGGCATCGGCGCATCACCTCGACCTCCTCCGACCCCCCAGTCTGACCTGAGCAAAGCCGCGTTCCGCGGCGGTAGGGCTCCTTGCCCCGCTGCCGCGCCCGCGGTTTTTGATTGCCGCTTCCAATGCGGCGGCAAACGTTCAGCGAGCAGATGGAGGTCATGTGGGTGGAAACAACTCAGTAAGGGTCGTCACGGCGCTGGCAGCAGCGCTGCTTTCGGGCTGCGCCAGTCTCCCCGAGCACAATGGCCGGGACGACGTAGCCAGCCTGTTGAAGCAACGCGGTCACGAAATTCCAGCTGCGGAAGATGCAGAGGCTGGGCGCCGGCTCTTGTCGGAACTCGCCGGCAAACCGCTGACTGCACGCGATGCCGTGCGTCTGGCGCTGGTCAACACCTCCGGGCTCAAGGCGGACTACGCGCAATTGGGTTTCGCGGCGGCGGAGGTTTACGACGCCGGCCGCTTGAGCAACCCATCGCTCTCGGCATCGGTGCTTTTCCCGAACGCTTCCGGCGAGTCCACCCAGGTCGGCCTGGGCCTGGTGCAGAGCTTTACCGACCTCCTGCTGTTGCCTGCGCGCAGCCGTTTCGCGAAAGGCGAATTCGAGCGCGCGAAGCTTCTGGTGGGGACCGCGGCGCTGAACCTCGCCGCCGACACCGAGCTGGCGTACACGCGGCTCGCAGCGGCCTGGCAGGTGCTGACGATGCGCGAAGCGGTGGCCAAGGCCGCGCAGGCCTCGGCCGATCTGGCGCAGCGCTTCTTCGATGCCGGCAACATCAATCGGCTGGAGCTGTCGCTGGAGCAGGCTGCCGCCTCGCAGGCACAACTCGACGTGCTGGAGGCGCGCGCCGCGGTGACGCTGGCGCGCAACACGCTCAATCGGCTGATGGGTCTGGCCGCCACCGAAGATGCCTGGAAGATTTCCGATCAGCTGTCCGTGCCGGTGGCCGAAGAGGATTCGCTGGAGACGCTGTTCAAGCTCGCGGACGGTTCACGCCTGGACCTCAGCGCCGCGCGCAAGAACGTCACTCTGCTTGCGGACGCGCTGGGTGTCACGCGCCGTTTCAGGTACCTCGGCGCGATTGATGTAGGGGTGGAAACCGAGCGCGAGACCGACGGTTCACGCCTCACCGGCCCGACGCTCTCCCTCGAATTGCCCCTGTTCAACCAGGGCAAGGGCAGAGTCGCGCGCAGCGAAGCGCAGTTGCGGCTGGCTGAAAGTGAACTGCGCGAGCTGGAGGTCGCAACCAGCAATGGCGTGCGCCAGGCCGCGGCAGAAGTCGAAGCGGCGAGGCAGCGCGCGCAGCTCTACCGGCAATCCCTGATCCCGCTGCGCGAGGCCATCGTGGCGCGCACTCAAGAACAGGTGAATTACATGCTGGTGGGGCAGTTCGAGCTGCTCCTGGCGAAGCAGCAGGAATACGACGCGTATCAGGGTTATCTGGAAGCGGTGCGCGACTACTGGTTGGCACGGGTGGAGCTTGCGCGAGAGGTTGGCGCGCCACTGCCCAGCAGCGCGCAAGCGACGGGCGAGGTGCTGGACGCCGAGGAGCTGACGCGGCCTAAAGGCGGCGGTATGCAAATGAATCACGAAGGCATGCAGATGGATGACTCCGGCGAGGGCATGGAGGGCATGGAGGGCATGGATCACGACATGCCGGGGATGGAAAAACCCGGCGGCATGAAAGACAAGGGAGCCGCCCCGGAAAAAGACGCCGCACCCGCAATGCCGCCACCACGCAAAGGTGAAGGGCGCTCCGACATGCCCACCGGCATGGAGTCGCACATCCCCGAGCCTGCCGATAAGTCCGATCCGGCCCCGAAGAAATCCGACGAATCGCAGCAACACGGAGACCATCCATGATTACGCGACGCAAATTGCTGTCACTGGCGGGCGCCGGTCTCGGTGCCGTTTTCACACGCCGCGCCCTGGCCCAGCACGAAGGCCACGACATGAAAAAAATGCCGGGCATGGAACAGAACAAGCCGCAGGGTAAGGAGGCCGCAGCGGCTGCTCCCGCCGCGCACGGCTACACGCCGGTGCGCACGCTCAACGGCTGGACGCTGCCCTACAAGATGAACAACGGCGTGAAGGAATTTCATCTGGTCGCCGAAGAGGTTGAGCACGAATTCGCGCCGGGCTGCGTCGCCAAGTGCTGGGGTTACAACGGCACCACGCCGGGACCGACGATCGAAGCGGTGGAAGGCGACCGCGTGCGCATCTTCGTCACCAACCGTCTCGGCGAGCACACCACCATCCACTGGCATGGGATTTACCTGCCCAGCGGCATGGACGGCGTCGGCGGCCTCAATCAGCCGCACATCAAGCCTGGCGAGACCTTCGTCTACGAGTTCACGCTGAAACAGCACGGCACGCACATGTATCACCCGCACGCCGACGAAATGGTGCAGATGGCGGTGGGCATGATGGGGATGTTCATCATCCATCCGAAGGGCGGCGAGCCGAATCCGCTGGACCGCGACTACTGCTTCCTGCTGCACAACTGGGCGCTGCATCCCGGCACCTACCGGCCCGATCCCTCGATCATGACGGACTTTGATCTGTGGACTTTCAACTCCAAGGTCTTCCCGGCGATTGATTCCATCGTTGCCCGCACTGGCGAACGGGTGCGCATCCGCATCGGCAATCTGTCCATGCACGAACATCCGATGCACCTGCACGGCGTGCAGTTCTGGGTCACGGGCGGTGACGGCGGACGCTTGCCTGAACGACTCTGGCGCACGGAAGTCACCGAGATCATCGGCGTCGGACAGATGCGCGACCTTGAGTTCGTCGCGATTGCCGGCGACTGGGCCTTCCACTGCCACAAGTCGCATCACACCATGAACGCGATGGGCCACGGCGTGCCCAACACCATCGGCGTAGATCAGTCAGGTGTCGAGAAAACCATACGCTCGATGCTGCCCGGGTACATGGCGATGGGCGAGGCTGGCATGGCCGAGCACCAGGACCACACCAACATGGGCCACATGCAGGGTCCCGAGAACACCCTGCCGATGATGATGGGCAAGGCCCAGTTCGGAAACCTCGAAATGGGCGGCATGTTCACGGTGGTCAAGGTGCGCGATGATCTCGCGCCCGGCGATTACCGCGACCCCGGCTACTACAAGAATCCCAAGGGCACCGTTGCCTGGCGCACCAGCGCAGATCCCGGCTTCGGCAAGCCGGTACGGCGCACGCGGCCACCCACATCCGAAGCGCTGCGGTTCACCCCCAAACCCAGTCCGCACAGCGGCCACTAGGGCCTGTTCAGGAGCAACCATGAAAATCCTTTTAACGATTGTGCTCACCCTGCTGACCGCAGCAGCTATCGCCGCAGGCGTAATCCACGGCGGCGGCCTGACCAACTTCGCCGCCGACGAACCGCATGCGGAAGTCATCAACGGCGTGATTGCCTTCGCGCGGGAACGCTTCATCGCTTCGCGCAGCGAGAACATCGAAGTGCCCGACCTCGACGACCCGCAGCGAATCGCGGACGGAGCCGCGCACTACGTGCCGATGTGTTCCGGCTGCCATCTGGGGCCGGGCACGCAGGACACCGAAATTCGCCGCGGTCTGTATCCGCAGCCGCCCAACCTGGCGCAGTCCGGCGGGCACGCCGGCGGGCACGACCACTCCGACATGGCGACCGCCGCGAAGCGCCAGTTCTGGATCATCAAGCACGGCCTCAAGATGACCGGCATGCCGGCCTGGGGCACGACGCACGACGACGAGGCCATCTGGGGCCTGGTCGCGTTCCTGCAGAAGCTGCCGGATATGTCACCGGAAGAATTCACCGCGCTGAGCCAAGGCACGGGCGCCGGCGGACACGGACATAGCGGCGGCCATGAGCACGGCATGAAACCGGAGGACAGTTCCGATCCAGCCGGCCATGTCGATGCGCCTGGCGCACCGCCGCACAGTCATGGCGAAGCCAAGAAAACGGAAAGCAAGCAAGGGGATGACGGCCATGCGCACTGAACTGAAAAACAAGCATCATCGAACTCGTCCTAATGCAGGCGTTTTGGCATGACACAGCGCTATATCCCCGCACTGGCGTATCGCTGGCTCACGCCGCTGTACGACCCGGTGGTGGCACTGACCACGCGTGAGCGCACGTTCAAGGCCGCGCTGCTGGCGCAGGCGGCGCTGCAGCCCGGGCAGCGCGTGCTCGATCTGGCGTGCGGGACGGCGACCCTCACCATCGCAGCCAAGCGATCACAGCCGCAGGCAGAGATCGTGGGCCTGGACGGCGATGCGGAAATTCTGGAGCGGGCGCGCCGCAAGACAGCCGAAGCCGGTGTAGAGCTGCGCTTCGACCGCGCGCTATCGCACGAGATGCCATATGCCGACGCGACGCATGACGTCGTGCTGTCGAGCCTGTTCTTCCACCACCTGCATCGCGACGCGAAGCTGGCAACGCTGCGCGAAGTGCGCCGCGTGCTGCGGCCCGGTGGCGTGCTCCACGTCGCCGACTGGGGCCAAGCCGCGAATCCGCTGATGCGTGCGCTGTTCTATCTCGTGCAGTTTCTCGATGGTTTCGAGACGACCGCCGACAACGTCGCCGGCCGACTGCCGCAATTCATGCGCGACTGCGGCTTCGTCGACGTTGCCGAGACTCGCCGTTTCGCCACGCCGCTCGGAACGATCAGTCTGTACCGAGCGTTCGTCACCGCCAATCACTGACAGGAGACACTCGATGCGCATACCTGCTGTTGTCGTGGTCGCTGCATGGTTCCTCGCCGGATGCGCCGCTCGCGGCGCTCCGGTGCCTGCGGAGGACGTCTCGGTCATTGTCGTAGCCCAAGCCGAGGCGTTCCAGCGGGCACTGTCTGCAGGCGACGAGGCGGCGATCGGCAATCTGATGGCGCCGGAGGTACTGATCTACGAATCCGGCGGACAGGAGAGCTCGCGCGACGAGTACATGTCACATCACATGAAAGGCGACATGGCCTTCCTCGCCAAGGTCCAGGTGCAGCTCATAGAACGCAAGCAGGGCGGCAAGGGCGATCTGGCCTGGGTCGCGACGCGTTCGCGCATCACCGGCGTGTATCGCGACAAGCCCGTGGACATCCACAGCACCGAAAGCCTCGTCCTCGAGCGCAAGCCCGAAGGCTGGCGCATCGTGCACGTGCAATGGTCGTCCCGACCGGTCGAGCCGAAAAAGGCGCACTGACCGTGCAGCGCCTCGCACCGGGCGAGTTCAAGCAGCGGGTGGAGCATGGTGGCGCGCTGCTGCTCGACGTTCGGCGCAGCGGCGCCTTGGCGCGCGATCCGAACGGCATCGCAGGAGCCGTTCCCGTATTGCTCGACGACGCCGATCCGAAGATTCCCGACGTGGATCGAAATACACCAATGCTCGTGTATTGCCTCTGCTCGGGTCAGGCTTCCAGCACTCGCGTCGCCCTCTGGCTGGCCCAAGCCGGCTATCGTGACGTTGCCGTGCTCGCGGGCGGCTTGCCGGCATGGCTTGCAGCGAAATACCCGACCCGTGCCGTAAGCCTCGCCGACCGCCGCATCGTCGAACACTGGATGAGTGCTGCCCGGTTTGCCCAAGCCGCGGCCCCCGAGGGCAGCACGTCGCTCATTGCGGAGAGCGCTTTCCTGGCGGGGCAGAAGCTGCCCACACGCCGCGAGATGGCCGTTGTCTTCGTCGACATGGTCGACTCCACCTCGCTGCTATCGACGCGGTCGGCCGAGGAAGTGCTTGCGCTGGTGCAGGCCTTCATGGAAGTCGTCGTCGCCATCACCGTGCAGCACTGTGGCGACGTGCACGACTTCGAGGGCGATGGAGCGATGTTGTATTTCGCCGGGCCGGGCGAGGCTGTCCCCGCCGCATTCAACTTGCGCGACGCACTGTCAGCCCGGCGAGCGGAGGTTCCGGCTTTGCCGCAGGCACGCATCGCCCTTGATAGCGGCGCACTGGTCGTGGGCTATGTCGGCACGCACGACCGCCGGGGCCTGTCGTTCATCGGCCCGAGCATCAACACCGCCGCGCGCATCCTGAAGCTGGCGCCGCCGGGCGGCATCGTCGCGACGCAGGCCATCGTGCAACACGCGCGCCGTTCGGATCCCGATCTGGCCTCACGGTTCGAGGAGTTGCCCGAGCGTCAGCACCTGAAGGGCTTCGACCAACCGGTATCCGTGTTCGTCGCCAAGCCCGACGCGCGGTGCCAGGAGCACTGCGCATGACCCGGCCGATCCAGCAAGCGCACTCCCGCAAAGCGGCGTTCGGCGTTGTGCTCACCGCGCTTCTTGGGGCCGGCATCGCTCTCGCCGCGATGCTGCGGGACCAATCCGGCTCGGGCGACGGCACCGCAGTCGTGACCGTCTACAAGCACCCGCAATGCGGCTGCTGCAACAAATGGATCAAGCATCTCGAGGAAAACGGTTTCGTCGTCCAGCCCCGGCTGGAGCTCAAGCAGGCGGAGCGCCAGACAGCGCTGGGGGTGCCGACCGCTTTGCGCGCCTGTCACACCGCTATCGTGGACGGTTATGTCGTCGAAGGGCACGTGCCGGCGAACGACATCAAGCGGCTGCTTCGCGAACGTCCGAAGGCGCGAGGTCTGGCCGTGCCCGGCATGCCGATTGGCTCGCCGGGTATGGAACAGGGCGTGCGCGTGGATCCGTATGACGTCTTGCTGTTCGATGAATCAGGTAAGGCAACAACTTTCGCGCACCACGCGGAGACGGTCCCGTGAAGCGCGCGGTGGCGCGCGCCCGACGGGTTTGTCGACGAGCGTCCAAGCCGTTACTTCCCGTCTCGGGTGCGTCGTTGACTCTGGACGTGACTCCATGGTTTAGGCTGGGTCCAAGGACGAGAAGGAGCGGCAGATGGTTGGTTTGACGATCGGCAAGCTGGCCCGCGAGGCGGGGGTCGGCATCGACACGGTGCGGTTCTACGAGCGCGCCGGCCTGCTCCCGAAGGCACAGCGCACGGCATCGGGTTATCGCCTGTACGGGCCGGGCGACGCCGACCGGTTGCGCTTCATCCGCCGCGCGAAGGCGCTCGGTTTCTCCCTCGACGAGATCGCCGAGCTGCTTAAGTTGAATGTGGGCAAGGGCACGCGCGCCTCCGTGCGCAAGCTGGCGCAGCGCCGTCTCGACGATCTCAATCAGAAGGTCGCCGAGATGACCGCGATTCGCGACGCCTTGTCCGAGCTGATCAAGCGCTGCTCCGGCGACGGTCCGGTTTCGGGCTGTCCAATCATCGAAGGCGTGCTGGCGAAAGCGCCGGCCGCCTGTAAGGAGCACTGACATGAAACATCACGATCACGGGCCGGCGTCCCAAGCGAAGGTTGTCGACCCGGTCTGCGGCATGACGGTGGACCCGGCCACGGCCCGCCGGGTCTCGCACGAAGGCCACGACTATTATCTCTGCTCCGAAAACTGCGTGAAGAAGTTCACGGCCAATCCGGCCGCTTATCTCGCGCCCAGGCCGGCGTCGGCGCCGGTCGAAGCGACGCCGGGGCAGCAGGACGTGATCTACACCTGCCCGATGCATCCTGAGGTCCGGCAGAAGGGGCCGGGGAGCTGCCCGATCTGCGGCATGGCGCTCGAGCCGCTGACGCCGACCGCTGCGCCCGAGGACGACTCCGAGCTGCGTGACATGAGCCGCAGGTTCTGGATCGGCGCCGCGCTGACCTTGCCGCTGTTGATCGCGGCGATGGGCGAGATGATCGCCGCATTGGATTTCGGCGCGCGCTTTGGCTACGGCGTTACCGGCTGGGCACAGTTGCTGATCGCAACGCCGGTCGTCCTGTGGGCCGGCTGGCCGTTCTTCGTGCGGGGCTGGCAGTCTGTCGTGCGTCGGAGCCTGAACATGTTCACGCTGATTGCGCTCGGCGTCGGCGCGGCCTATGCCTTCAGCGTGTTCGCGCTGCTGTTCCCCGGGGCGCTGCCGGCGTCGATGAGTGCCGGGCACGGCCATGCTCCGCTGTATTTCGAGGCGGCCGCGGTGATCACGGTCCTGGTCCTGCTCGGTCAGGTGCTGGAGCTGCGCGCCCGCTCGCGTACTTCCAGCGCCATCAAGGCGCTGCTGGGGCTGGCGCCCAAGACTGCACATCGGATCGACGCGGCGGGCAAAGAGAGCGATGTGCCGCTCGACGAGGTGCAAATCGGCGACCGCTTGCGGGTGCGGCCCGGCGAGCGGATTCCCGTCGACGGACGAATAGCGGAAGGCGGCAGCCACGTCGACGAGTCCATGCTGACCGGCGAGCCGATCCCGGTACGCAAGCAGGCCGGGGACACGGTCACCGGCGGAACCGTGAACGGCAGCGGCACGCTGGTGATGCAGGCCGAACGGATCGGCTCGGACACGGTGCTGTCGCAGATCGTGCAGATGGTGGCGCAGGCACAGCGCTCACGCGCGCCGGTGCAGCGCCTTGCCGACCAGGTGTCGAGCTGGTTCGTGCCGCTCGTAGTCGTCATAGCGGCCGCGGCGTTCGCGGGCTGGATGTGGCTGGGGCCCGAGCCGAAGCTGGCGTACGCGCTGGTTGCCGCGGTGTCGGTGCTGATCATCGCCTGTCCCTGTGCGCTGGGCCTCGCCACGCCGATGTCGATCATGGTCGGCGTCGGTCGCGGCGCGCTGGAAGGCGTGCTGATCCGCAATGCCGAAGCGCTCGAGCGCATGGAGAAGGTCGACACCGTCGTCGTCGACAAGACCGGCACGCTGACCGAAGGCAAGCCGAGCCTGCGCAGCGTCATCGCGGTCAAGAACAGCACTGAACAGGAGGTCCTCGCATTGGCAGCCGCGGTCGAGGGCGCCAGCGAGCATCCGCTCGGCCGTGCGATCGTCGAGGGTGCGCAGAGGAAGAACATCGACGTCGCCGACGTTGAGGACTTCCAGTCCGATCCGGGGCTCGGCGTCTGGGCGCGCGTCCAGGGACGCGAGGTCCTCGTGGGCAATGCGAGGCTCATGGAGAGCCGTCGCGTGCCGACGACCGAACTGCTCGCGGCCGCGGAGGATGCGCGAGCGCGGGGCGAGACCGCGATCTTCGTCGCCGCGGCGGGCCAGCCGATCGGCGTGATCACCGTGGCCGATGCCATCAAGGCGACCACACACGAGGCTGTGAAGGCCCTGCGCGCCGAAGGCGTGAAGGTCATCATGCTGACCGGCGACAACGCCCGAACCGCCGCAGCGGTCGGCAAGGAACTGGGTCTGGACGACGTCATCGCCGACGTGCTGCCGGCCGACAAGGCGCAGCTCGTCAAGAAGCTCCAGTCCGAAGGCCGCGTCGTTGCGATGGCCGGTGACGGCGTCAACGACGCGCCCGCGTTGGCGCAGGCTGACGTCGGCATCGCAATGGGCACTGGCACCGATGTGGCGATGGAGTCTGCCGGCATCACCCTGATGAAGGGCGATTTGCGTGGCATCGCCAAGGCGGTGCGGCTGTCGCATCGGACCATGAGCAACATCCGCCAGAACCTGTTCTTCGCGTTCATCTACAACGCTCTGGGTGTGCCGGTTGCGGCCGGCGCGCTTTATCCGATCTTCGGCTGGCTGCTGTCGCCGATGCTGGCGAGCGCCGCGATGAGCGCGAGCTCGGTCTCGGTCATCGGCAACGCACTGCGGTTGCGCAGGACGCAGCTTTGACGTCGAGAACGGCACCGTCTCAGCGCGTGCGCAGACTCGTGCGCCAGATGCACCGTTGGCTGGGCTTGCTGATCGCCATCCAGGTCCTGTTCTGGGTCAGCGGCGGCCTGATCATGAGCGCGCTGAAGCTGGAGGAGGTGCGTGGCGAGCATCTCATTCGCCAAGCGCGAGAAAACGGGACTGGATCCCCAAACCAAATTCCGGTTCCGTCGAGCAATTGCTCGCGGGCCGATCCACCGGACCCGTCACAGCGGGCAACACTCACGACCCTGCTCGACAGGCCGGTCTACCGCCTGGAGTCAGCGAACGGAGCGATGCTGTTCGACGCGGTTTCCGGCGCACAACTGTCGCCACTTCCTGAAGCGATTGCACGACAGATTGCCCTCGCGGATTACGCTGGATCGGGCGCGCTTGCCGCGGTCGAATGGGTCGACCAGGCAGCGCTGGAGTACCGCGGGCGCGACCTGCCGCTCTGGCGGTTGCGGTTCGACGATGAGCGTGAAACTACGTTGTACGTCTCGCCGAGCACCGGTCAGGTGGTGGCGCGCCGTAATGACCTGTGGCGACTCTTTGATTTCGTCTGGATGTTGCACATCATGGACTACGAAGAGCGCGAGGATTTCAATCATCCGTTGCTGGTCACTACGGCTGCAACCACGTTGCTATTCGTGATCACGGGGATCGTCATGCTCGGCTTTTCATTCAAGGGTCGCCGGGCCTCTTGACTCTGGACATGGGTCCAGGCCCTAGGATCATGCCGGTCGTCCGGACTTCGATTCCGCGCGTCCGGGACGTTCCCGGACGGGTTTTGGGAGCGTAAACTAGGTAGCAGGTAACAAGGACTTATCCGTGTTGCGCAAGTTGCTCGTCTATCTCTTCATCGTCACCAGCCTCTCGGCGCAGGCAAGGGTTGCTTTCGCGTGCGACATGATGGGCAAGGTGATGGACGACTGCTGCTGCGAAGAGATGCAGGCACTGCGGTCTCCGGAACAGCCCTCGGTCGGCGCGGCCGATGCGTGCTGCACGCCGGTAACGGTGGTCGATGCCGATCAGGCCGGCACCAGCGATACCGCCAAGAGCGCGGTCAAGGCGCTCAATCCGGATCTTCAACCGCAGCCGGTGGCTGTCGCACCGATAGCGACGCCTTTCGCGGTCGCGCGCAAGCTTTCCACCTCGCGCGAGGTGCCCCCGGAGTCGATGTCACGGCCGGGCACCCTCACGTATCTCAGTACGCTGAGACTGCGGATTTAGAGCTTCTCCCCAACGCCGGCGCCACCGCGCCGACTCTGTAGCGCCCGTCGATCCCGCGAGGGACTGACTGGTCTTCGAAACCGTTGAAGGAGAAGTCATCGTGAAAACCGTTCCATTCGTTCGTCGCCTTGCGACGACTCTGCTGTTCATTGCCGGTCTCGGCGCATCCGCGTCCGTTCAGGCCCGTCCCGCCGATCCGTTCTGGAATCCGCATGCCTCCGTGAAGAGCGCTTCGCAGAAGCCGTGTGGGCCCAAGCTCCAGCGCGCCTGGTTCGGGCCGCGCGAGCGGTTCGTGGTAGTCGGCGACCAGGGCCCGTGCCCGAAGGAGGCGCCGGCGCCGAAGCGGTGGGCCGGTCCCCGCGGGACGATTCCGGTCTATCAGTAAGCAGTGCCAGCCGCACGAACGTCGGCGGGCCGTCACGGCTCGCCGGCGATCCGCGGGCAAGGACCCTTCAATGAGCTATCGAATCCTGTCGTTCATATTCCTGGCGACCTCGGCGGCGCTTGCAAATGCGCAAAGCGCCAGCGAAACGCCGCTCACTCTTACAGAGGCGGCGCGGCTCGCAATCGAGCGCCAGCCGATGCTGGAGGCGCAGGCGGCCGCCGTCCGGGCGGCACGCGAGAACGCTATCGCGAGCGCCCAGCTCCCGGATCCCGAGCTGCGGCTCGGCGTCAGGGACGTGCCGGTCAACTCGGAAGATCGCTGGTCGCTGTCGCGCGACGCCGACACCCAGATCATGGCCGGCGTGATGCAGCGGTTTCCCGCCGGTGCGAGCCGCCGGCTGCGGGGCGAAGTGGGCAAGCGCGAGGCCGAGATGGCCGAGCAGGAGTTGATCGCCACGCGCCTGCTGATCCGGCGCGATGCGGCGCTCGCGTGGATCGAGGCATGGAAGCCCTACCGCGCGCTGGAGCTGACGCGCGAGGCGGTGCGCGAAGCGGAGCTGCAGGTCCGGGCGGTGGAGATTGCCTACACCGCCAACCGCGCCACGCAGGCCGACGTACTCGCCGCCAGGGTTGCTCTCGGCCTGCTTAAGGACGAAGCAGAGAAGCAGGCACAGGATGTCCAGCACGCGCGCAGCCAGCTCTCGCGCTGGATCGGGCAGGCCGCCTACCAGCCGATCAGTACTGAACTGCCGGCGTGGGGTCAACCTCTGCCTGTGGACCAGGTCATCGAGCGGCTCCGCTCGCATCCGTATCTGAACGTTTACGCGAAGGGCGCTGAAGCCGCCCAGGCGGACGTGGAGCTGGCAAGGCAATCGTACCGGCCGGGCTGGTGGGTGGAAGTTGGGTATGGCTACCGCGAGCAGTTCTCGGAAATGGCCAGCCTGCAGGTCGGCATCGACCTTCCCGTATTCACGCGCAACCGCCAGGACCGCGGCGTGGCCGCCAAGATCGCGACGCAGGAGCGCGCCGAGCAGTTGCGCACAGACCAATTCCGCCAACAAGAAGCCGAGGCCCGCCTGAACAGCGCCGACTGGGCGCTCCTGCAGGAGCGGCTGAAGCGCTTCGACGCGGAGATCCTGCCGCAGGGCGAGCAGCGCACGACCGCGGCGCTCGCCGCCTGGCAGGCCGGTCAGGGCACGCTCGCCGGCATCCTCGATGCTCGTCGCATGGCGCTCGAGAACCGCATCAAGCGGCTCGAGCTGGAAGCCGACGCCCAGAAGCACCGCGTCAAACTCGAGTATCTCGCCGGAGAAGAGTCATGAAGAAGAGAATCGTCCTCGTTGCAATTGCTGCGGGCGCGAGCGTCGCCGCCGGCGTCTGGTACGCGCACCGCTCGACGATGGACATGCAGGCCGCCGATCAGGAGGCGCCGCACAAGCATCAGCTCGAGCAGCGCACGGATCAGCAGGGCAAGGTGTACTACACCTGCCCGATGCACCCGCAGGTCAAGCAGAACGAGCCCGGCAATTGCCCGATCTGCGGCATGAAGCTGGTCAAGCGTGAAGAGCCGGTCGCCGACGGTGGCGCGGCGCTGTCCGGCGAGACGGGCGATCGCAAGATCCTCTACTACTACGACCCAATGAAGCCGGACGTTCGTTTCGACAAGCCCGGCAAGTCCCCCTTCATGGACATGCAACTCCTGCCCAAGTACGCCGACGAGAACGGTGGGACGGTCGTCCAGGTCGATCCACGCATCGCGCAAAACCTCGGCGTGCGGACGGCAATGGTCGAGCGCGGTGCGTTCGCGCAGGAAGTGAACGTGGTCGGCGCGGTCGAGGTCGACGAGCGCCGAATCTTCGTGGTGGAGGCTCGCGCCGCGGGTTGGGTGGAGGAGCTGCCCGTGCGCGCGGTGGGCGACCCGGTGCGTCGCGGCCAGCGTGTCGCCGGCGTCTACTCGCCCGATCTGTACTCGGCGCAGGAAGAGCTCGTTCTCGCGTCGCAAAGCGGCGATGCCGGCCTGATCAGGGCGACACGCCAGCGTCTGATCCTGCTCGGAGCGTCCGAGGCGCAGGTCGACGAGGTGGTTCGCACGGGCAAGGCGCAGCGCCGGATGGCAATTGCCGCGCCCAGCAACGGCGTTGTTACGGAACTCAACGTACGCCAAGGCCAGCAGGTATCTCCGGGCACTCCGCTCATGCGCATCGCCGACCTTTCCCGAGTCTGGGTTACGGTCGAGATCCCGGAGGCGCAGGTGGGCGCGGCCAGCAAGGGTCAGGGCGCACAGGCGCGCCTTTCTGCCGTACCCGGGCGCGTCTTCGAAGGGCGCGTGGACTATCTGTATCCGCGGCTCGAAGTCGCCACGCGCACGCTGCGCGCACGAATCGTGTTCGACAACCCGGACGGAGCGCTGAAGCCCGGTATGTATGCCGATGTCGCGCTTGCCGGCAGCGCCCGCGAAGACGCGTTGCTCGTACCGACCGAGGCGGTGATCCGGACTGGCACCCGCACCGTCGTGTTGATCGCCGAAGACGAGGGTCGCTTCCGGCCCGTCGAAGTCGAGCTGGGGCCCGAACATAGCGACCGCATCGTCGTGCTCAAGGGGCTGGAGGAAGGCCAGCGGGTCGTCGTTTCCGGCCAGTTCCTGATCGACTCCGAAGCGAGCCTGCGCGGCGCCTATCAGCGCCTGGAGGACCGCCAGTGATCGCCCGACTCATCAGGTGGTCCATCGGCAATCGCCTGCTGGTGCTGATGGCGACGGTGCTCACCGCGGCATGGGGCGTCTGGTCGATCACCACGACGCCGCTGGACGCGATTCCTGACCTGTCGGACGTGCAGGTGATCGTGCGGACCGTTTATCCAGGCCAGGCTCCGCAGGTGGTGGAGGACCAGGTTACCTATCCCTTGACCACGACGATGCTGTCTGTTCCGTACGCCAAGACCGTGCGCGGGTATTCGCTGTTCGGCGAATCGTTCGTGTACGTACTCTTCGAGGACGGTACCGATCTGTATTGGGCGCGTTCCCGGGTCCTCGAATACCTCTCGCAGGTGCAAGGACGCTTGCCGCCGACGGCTCGCACGTCACTTGGGCCGGACGCCACCGGCGTCGGTTGGATCTACGAGTACGCGCTGGTCGATCGAACCGGCGCTCACGACATCAGCCAACTCCGCGCCATCCAGGACTGGTTCCTGAAGTACGAGCTCAAGTCCGTGCCAAACGTCGCAGAGGTCGCGACGGTCGGCGGCTTCAACAAGCAGTATCAGATCGTGCTCGACCCCAACCGGTTGCGGGCCTATCGGCTACCCATGGAGACCGTGATCGAGGCCATCAAGGAGGCCAACAGCGAAACGGGTGGCTCGGTGCTCGAGCTGGCCGAAGCCGAGTACATGGTCCGCGCACGCGGCTATCTCAAGTCCCTGGAGGACTTCCGGCAGATCCCGGTCGGGTTGGGTGAAAGCGGTACGCCGATCCTTCTGCGGGACGTCGGCTTCGTGCAGTTGGGACCCGAGATCCGACGCGGCATCGCCGAGCTCGATGGTGAAGGCGAAGTCGTCGGCGGAGTTATCGTCCTGCGCTATGGCGAGAATGCCCTCGAAACGATCGAGGCGGTCAAAGCCAAGCTGGAGAAGCTCAAGGCCGGGCTGCCCGATGGCGTGGAGCTGGTCGAGACCTACGACCGGTCGGCGCTGATCGAACGCGCCGTCGAGAACCTCAGTCACAAGCTCATCGAGGAGTTCGTCGTCGTCGCGCTGGTTTGTGCGGCCTTCCTCTTCCACCTGCGCTCGGCGCTCGTCGCCATCATCACGCTGCCGATCGGCATTCTGGCGGCGTTCATCGTCATGCGGGTCCAGGGCGTCAACGCCAACATCATGTCGCTCGGTGGCATCGCGATTGCCATCGGCGCCATGGTGGATGCGGCTGTCGTCATGATTGAGAACGCGCACAAGCACCTGGAGGCCTGGCGCCACGAGAGAGGCCGCGATCCGGAAGGGCAGGAACGGCTCCAGCTGATGGCAGATGCCGCCGCGGAGGTCGGGCCGGCGCTGTTCTTCTCGCTGCTGATCATCACGCTGTCGTTCGTCCCGGTGTTCACGCTCGAAGCGCAGGAAGGTCGGCTGTTCTCACCCCTGGCGTACACCAAGACCTATGCGATGGCTGCGGCGGCGGGGCTGTCGGTGACGCTGATTCCGGTGCTGATGGTTGCGTTCATCCGCGGCAAGATCGTGGATGAGTCGGCCAATCCTCTGAATCGCGCCCTGATCGCGGGCTACCAGCCGGTGATCGCGACGGTGCTACGCCATCCACGGGTCACGATGCTCGGCGCGCTCCTGTTGCTGATCGCCACGGCGTGGCCCGTGTCGCAACTGGGCAGCGAGTTCATGCCGCCACTGGATGAGGGGGACCTGCTCTACATGCCGACCGCGTTGCCTGGGCTGGCCATCGGCAAGGCGTCAGAAATCCTTCAGCAAACCGACCGCATCATCAAAGGCTTCCCCGAGGTGCACCGCGTCTTCGGCAAAATCGGTCGCGCCGAAACCGCGACCGACCCGGCGCCGCTCGAGATGGTCGAGACGACGATTCAGTTCAAGCCCAAGTCCGAGTGGCGCGACGGCATGACGACCGAGAAGCTCATCGAAGAGATGGACGGGGCTCTGCGTATTCCGGGCATGGGTAACGTCTGGGTCCAGCCGATCCGCAATCGCATCGACATGCTCGCAACCGGCATCAAGTCGCCGGTCGGCATCAAGATCGCCGGGCCGGACCTTCACGTCATCCAGAAGGTCGGCGCCGAGATCGAGGCGGTCGTGAAGAACGTCCAGGGCACCGTGTCGGCATTCTCGGAGCGCGTCAGCGGCGGGCGCTACATCGAGGTCCGGCCAGACCGGATCGCGGCGGCACGCTACGGCCTGTCGATCAAGGACATCCAGGGCATCGTCGCCGTGGCAGTGGGCGGCGAGAACATCGGCGAAACGGTCGAGGGTCTGGCGCGCTTCCCGATCAACGTGCGGTATCCGCGGGAACTGCGGGATTCGGTCCAGGACCTGCGGCAGCTGCCGATCGTGACGATGCGCGGCGAGACGATCACCCTGGGCACAGTGGCCACGGTGGAAATCACCGACGGCCCGCCCATGGTCAAGAGCGAGAATGCCCGGCCCAACGGCTGGATCTACGTGGACATCCGGGGCCGCGACCTGGGGTCGTACGTCCGCGACGCGCAAAAAGCGGTCGCCGAGCAGGTCAAGCTGCCGCCGGGTTACTCGGTCGCCTGGTCGGGTCAGTTCGAGTACCTCGAGCGCGCCTCGAAACGTTTGCGGCTCGTCGTGCCGGTGACCCTCGCGATCATCTTCCTGCTGCTGTTTCTGACCTTCCAGCGAGTTGGGGCGGCGGTGCTCATCATGGCCACGCTGCCGTTCGCCCTCATCGGCGGGTTCTGGTTCATCTATGCGCTGGGGCACCACCTGTCCATCGCCTCCGGCGTGGGCTTCATTGCCCTGGCAGGCGTCGCGGCGGAGTTTGGTGTCGTTATGTTGATCTACCTGGACCACGCGGTCGAGCGCCACCAGCGCGCAGGACGGCTCAACTCGGTCGACGACCTGAAGGAAGCGATCGTCGAGGGCGCCGTGCTGCGGGTGAGGCCCAAGGCGATGACCGTGGCGGTGATCATCGCGGGCCTGCTGCCGCTGTTCTGGGGCGCCGGAACGGGCAGCGAAGTCATGCAGCGCATCGCGGCGCCGATGATCGGCGGGATGATTACCGCGCCGCTGCTGTCGATGCTGGTGGTTCCGGCCGCCTACTTGCTATTGCGGGGGCGGCAGTTGCGAAGGACCGCAGTCGTGGGCTGAGCGTGCACTGCGGACCGAAGAGTCAGAGCAACGGCGAAGACTGCCGTTCAGGTCACCGAACAGCGCGAGGCTCCCAGCAGAATGCCGCCGCTGCGCCGAGGAGTGCCGCAAGATGAGTGCCGGCGCCAAGACGAGGGGCAAAGGCGAAGCGGCCAGAGCTCCCGCGCATTGATGGTGAATCGCCTATCCAGCCAAGGCTGGCACCACAAAGAAGTAGGCGTTGAGCATGTAAAGGCCGGCGGCGATCAGTGTGATGCCGCCGGCCACGTCGAAACCTCGCTGGTAGCGTGCCAGTGGCCTGAGGCTTTCGAGCCAGCCAATCGCCCAGGCGCCAAGTGCGATGGGGGCAGCCCGGCCAAGCGCGAAGGCCAGCAGGAGCGTCACGCCCATCAACGGCGAACCAGTCGCCGCGGCTACGCCGATGAGGACGAGCAGTGCCGGCGTGCAGAACGGGCAGATGGCAATCGAGAACGGCGCGCCCAGCGCGAATGCGCCCCACATTCCGGCGACCCGCTTGCCTCGCATGGCCGGCGGCGAAATCGGAATGCGTATCCAGCCGGGCCACAACAAGCCCAGAAGAATCAGGAGCGGCCCCAGAATGAGTCCCCAGTAGCGGCCGACCACCACCGACACGCCCTTGCCGATCAGCGCAGCCGCAAAGCCCAGGGCGACGTGGGTGGCGATCATCCCGAGGATGAACATCGCGCCGAGCGCAAGCGCCTGCCTGGGTTCCCGCGCTTTCGTCACGTAGGCCAGCGACACCGGAATAGCCGCCAGGGCCACCGGGTTGAAGCTGAAGAAGAACCCGGCGAGGAAGCTGATGCCGGCGGCAATCGCGATGGATTGCGCTACGGCTTGCTGCAGTGCGTCAGCATCCACCCGGAATTCCCCTTGCCCTGCGGCTCAACAGTGCCGTCACCAGCTCCGCGGCGCTTGGCAGCGCGGCGAACACCAGTTCGCGGTCAATGGCGATCGCCGGCGTGGTGAACACGCCCAGTTCTGCGGCATAGTCGATCTCGTCGACCACGTTGACCTCGCGCCAGACGACGCCCGGTACAGCGCGTTCCGCGGCCTGGCGGAGGACATTTCGGGCTGCGGCGCACTTCTGGCAGCCCGGCGCGTGGAACAGCTCGACTTTCAAACTGTACTCCGCAAGCTGGCGGCGATGATTGAGAGCTTCATGATTTCAGCTCGACGACCTTGAAGCCGCCAAATGCGAATCCGGCGTCCTCGGTCGCGCTGCGCGCCTGGCCCTCGGTCAGCTGCGTGCCATCCTTCATCCGCACGACGACGTGTCCCGGCTCGAGATGCACCCTGACGTCCTCGACGCCGTCGATCTTCCGCAGGCGCTTTTCGATGCTGTAGGCGCAGGCCTGACAGACCATACCCTTTACCTCGAGTCGATACTCAGGGCCGGCCCAGACCGCTCCCGGCAGCGCCAGCGCAGCGGCGACGAACAGGCCTTTCAGTTGCTTCATTGCGCTCACTCTGTATTGAACTGCGTTAAACCGGTGTATGCCTACGTCGTGACGGCATCGCCGGCCGTAGCGGGAACGCGGCCCACGCTCATGACCGCGTCGAAGAAGATGCGCGGCCGCCCTCGCAGCGAGTTGTAGAAGATGGCGGTCACGCTGAATGCCATCGCCGCCATCGCCCAGATCGGATAGACGAGTCCCGTCGCAGCGACCGGCACTCCGATGCCATTGAACATCACGGCCAGGCAGACGTTCTGCACCATCTTGCGGTAGCTCCAGCGGCTCACCTCGCGCGCCTCGACGACGGCGGCCAGCTGGTTGTTGAGGATGATGATGTCCGCGGACTCGATCGCGATGTCGGTGCCGGCGCCCATGGCGATGCCGACGTTGGCCTGCATCAGCGACGGCGCGTCGTTGATGCCGTCGCCGACCATGGCGACGTTGTGCCCGGCCTGCTGCAGCTTGCGGATCAGCGCCGCTTTCTCGTCCGGCAGCAGTTGTGCATGAACCTCGTCGATGCCGGCTTGCGCGGCGATGTGCCGCACTGCACGCTCGTTGTCGCCACTGACGACCACGGTGCGCACACCGTCGCGATGCAGCGCCGCGATGGCGTCGCGCACGCCGGGCCGCTGGCTGTCACCGAAGGCGAGCGCGCCAAGCAGGCGCGACCCGCGCGCCACGGCGATGACCGTGTGGCCCGCGGATTCGAGCTCGGCGATGCGGGTCTGCAGCGGTTCCACGGCGATGCCGCTTTCGGCCAGAAATCGGCCGCTGCCGACGAGAATGTCCTCGCCGGCCTGTCGGCCCCGCACGCCACGCCCCGGCACGGCTTCGAAGGTTTCCAGCGCCGGCGGAGTGATGTCGCGCTCCAGTGCGGCAGCCATGACCGCCTTGGCCAGTGGGTGTTCGGACGCTGCCTCGGCCGCGGCCGCCGTGCCGATCAGATCGGCTTCCGAGCTTTCCACCGTCACGAGCTCGCGCAACGCGGGCTTGCCTTCCGTGAGCGTGCCCGTCTTGTCGAACAGAACGTGCGTCGCCAGCCGGAAGCCCTGGAATGCCTCGCCGGTGCGCATCAGGATGCCGCGCTCGGCAGCCTCGCCGGCGCCGCGCACGATGGACAGCGGCGCGGCGATGCCCAGGGCGCAGGGATAGCCCATTACCAGGACCGTCAGGCCCGCGATCAGGGCGCGATTCATGTCGGGCTCGATGCCGATGAGCAGCGGAACCCCGAGCCATCCCACGACCGCCAATACCGACAGCGTTAGCACTGCGGGCGCATAAACAGCCAGCACCCGGTCCACCAGGTGCAGCATGCCGGGCTTCTGCGCCCGCGCGTCCTCCACCTCGCGGGCCACGCGCTGCAGGAAGCTGTCCTCGCCGACCGCGGTCACGCGGATCAGCAGCGTGCCGAGCCCATTGAGCGATCCGCCGATGACGATGTCGCCGGCCTTGCGCTCGACCGGCAGAGGCTCGCCGGTGACCAGCGACTGGTCCACGGCGGATCGGCCCTCGGCGACCGTGCCATCGAGTGGTATGCGCTCGCCGGGGCGTACGCGCACGACATCGCCGATGGCGACCTGCTCGACGCGCACCTGGGTTTCGCGGCCGTCGCGCACGACACGCGCCGTGTCCGGCTGCAGCGCAAGCAGCCGGCGCACCGCCTGCGAGCTGCGCGTCTTCACGATCAGCGACAGCCATTCGGAGAAGATGTGGTAGTTGCAGACCATTACGGCCACGCAGAAGAACGGCGCCGTCGGGAATTCCGGGCCGCCGAACGCCAAGCCGTAGATCCCGCCGGTGAGACCGGCAAATGCCGCGGCTTCCAGCAGGACGTGTTGATTGATGATCCGGCGCCGCAGCGCCTGCCAGGCCATCGCGAGGATGTGCCGGGCGAGGAAGAAGACGACGTATACCGCCAGGCCAGCGGCGATCCACGCGTCCAGGTTGCCGGTCAGTCGACCGGTCTGCTTGAGCCAGAACAGGACGGACACCAGCGCGAAGCTGCCGGCGGTGCCTGCGATCGCCTTCGCCAAGCCCTGCGAGCGCAGCACGAGAAACACCAGGCCGAAGAAGCCCAGCGCGACGATGGCTTCCAGCACGGCATAAGCCACGTCGCCGGGCCGCGCGATCAGGGTGAGCGAAATCAGGCTGAGGATGGTCGCGATCAGGAAACGGCGCCCCTCGCGGACGAGCAGTTGCTCCTGTTCCTCGTAGGGCTGCACCTTGCGCGGGTCCGAGACGCTGTAGCCGATGTGGCTCAGCGTGCGCAGCAAGTCCTGCGGCCGCACGCGCGCCGGATCGTATTCGACCAGCGCCTGCTCATGGGTCAGGCTGACCACCACCTTGTCGACCCCGGCGTGTCGGCCTAGAGCCTTCTCGATGGTGCCGGTGCAGAGCGAGCAGTGCATGCCGGCGATGCGCGCGCGGATACGCGCGCGATCCGGGCGGCTCGCACGCTCCTGCGTCCAGAGGGGTAGCGAGTCGACAGTTGCCTGGTGGGACATGACGTTCATCCGTGTGACTTGCGGAGTCTGATGGCGTGCACCGTACCCCCTGCACCCAGGTGCAGAGTCAAGCGCCGGGCTGTGTCGACGCCAGCCCGAAACCGATCGTCAAGGCACCTACAACGAGCAGCACCGTGCCGACGATGCGCGGCATCCGCCCGGTCAGTCTTGCCAGCGAATCCAACGCCTGGCGGGCGCGCGGAAACGCCACGGCTGCTACGAGTGGTGCCGATAGGGCGAGACCGAAGAGGAACAAGGAAACGAATGCGCCGAGGGCAGCGCCAGGCGTCACGCCAGCGGCTGCTGCCGTCAGCAGCGCGACCAGGAGCGGCGCGGCGCAGGCCGGGATGTTGAGCCCGAACACCAGGCCCAGCGCCATCGACGACTGCACGGCGCCCAGCCGCGAGAGGCGCGGCCCGACGGACTGCTGCAGCCAGCGGATGCGGCCCGTCAGATACATCAGGCCGATGACGGCATAGACGCCACCGAACGCAAGCCATCCGGCCTTCTGCAGCGCAAAGAATGCGCCGCCGATCCGGGCAGCGCCGGCGCCGAGCAATCCCATCAACAGACCGCGCGTCAGCGTGAAGGCCAGCGCTTGGGCGATTTTCGTCTGCGCCGGCTTGCCCTCGACCAGCTTGATGAACAGCAGCGTGGCGCCGATGGCGCATGGCTCGATGAACGCCAGCAAACCGAGCCCCACGGGCAGGAGCAGAGATGCGGGCAACTCGGCGCCGCTCATGGGGCCGGTTGCCGATCGTCGCCCCTCGCGCGATACCCGGCCTGCTCCACGGCCTTCAGGAGTTGGCCCTCAGCCGTAGCGGCAGGGTCGTACAGGACGCGTCCTTGCCCCGCAGAAAACGAGACGGTCGCCGACTTCACGCCCGGCTCGCGCATCAGTAATGCCTGAATCGTGTCGGCACAGCCGCCGCAATGCATGCCCTCGATCTTCAGACGCAGAGTTTTCATGTCGTTCTCGGACGTGCTGGGTGTCCTGTTGCGCAGCGCGTCGGCTATCAGTTCGACAGCCGGAACGCCGCTGAGCTTCCCGCCATGCTGATAGACGCGACAGCAGTCAGCCGCGGCTGGCTGAGAGGCGCCGGCAACATCGCGGCCGTCGACGAGGATCGTCGGGGAGCCCAGTTGCTTCAGGTGCTCAGGGCATCGTGCGTCGTCCACGCGCCACTCTCGCCATAGCGGGTCCAAGCCTGCCATCGAGCACGCCCGCAGCAGCGCCCCGCGGGCCGCTCCCACGTTGGGGCAGTCGTCGGCGTAGACCAGCTCAACGGCGGGTCGGGCCGCGGGCGTCATCGATAGCATCCAGAATCGGGCACTCGGACGTTGGCGCGTTCTCGGAACAACTCTCGATGAGCTTCTCCAGCGTCGAGCGCATCCGGTTAAGGCTGATGATCTTGCTCTCGATGTCGCCGACCTTGCGCTGCGCTCGCCGGCGAACATCCGCACAACTGCCCTTCGTATTCATACGCAGTGCCAGCAACTCGCCGATGTCGTCCAGCGTGAACCCGAGCTCCTGCGCATGGCGGATGAACTGGACCCTGCGCACCGCCTCGGGTGTGTAGTCACGGTACCCCGATGCGCGGCGCGCAGCCGGCTTCACCAAGCCGCGGCGTTCGTAGTACCGGATGGTGGAAAGCTCGACGCCGGCCGCCTTCGCGAGGCGGCCGATCGTCAGTCCGGACCTTGTTGCTGTGACCATGCGCCTAATATGCACCCTGCACCAAGGTGCAGGGTCAACCGGTGCCCACCCGCGATTCCTGACACTGCACGGGGCGCGGGTGGCATAGAGGCCGAGACCCAGTTCGCGGCCATCCAGAGAATCGCCGAGGTGGCCAGAATCGCTTGAAATCGGGGCCGTGGCGGGGGTCAAAGGCCGCCCCCTGGGGCGCGCCCCGCGGGGCTGAGCCGTCCCTGTTCTTTCCCTGTTCCGAAGGCGGTAGAGGGAGTGGTGTAGGCCGGATAAACCTTTAAACTACCGGCCCTTAGCCGGCGGTTTGAGCCCGTGCGACTGCGAAAAAGGCTGCCTTTCCCTGTATTTTCCCCAGAGAACAGGGATCGGGCACTGATCGGGGTTCGCCTCAGACTCCCAGCACCGCCATTTTTTCGCGCAGGTCTATGAGCAAGCAGCGTCTCTACCGCGTCAGCTTCACCAGCCAGGGCCAGGTCTACGAGGTCTACGCGCGCAGCGTGAGCCACGGCGGCCTGCTCGGTTTCGTCGAGATCGAGCAGCTGGTGTTCGGCGAGAAGTCCACCGTCGTCGTCGATCCCGGCGAGGAGAAGCTCAAGACCGAGTTCGCCAACGTCGTGCGCAGCTTCATCCCGGTGCACGCCGTGATCCGCATCGACGAGGTCAGCAAGCCCGGCGCCGCCAAGATCAGCGCGCTGCCGGAAGGCGCCAGCAAGGTCACGCCGTTCCCGACGTTCACCCGGGGAAAAGACCGGTGAATCTGCCCAGCTTCCGCTGGGGTGACAACTGATGCGCTTCGCAATGCTCGGCAGCGGCAGCCGCGGCAACGGCACGCTGATCCAGGCCGGCGCCACCACCGTGCTGATGGACTGCGGCTTCATGCTGCGCGAGACCGAAAAGCGCCTGCGCCGGCTCGGCGTCGAGCCATACGCGGTGGACGCGGTCGTGGTCACGCACGAGCACTCCGACCACATCGGCGGCGTCGCGCGCGTCGCGCGCAAGCACCCCATCCCGGTGTGGTGCAGCCCGGGCCCCAGGACGGCGTGGAAGGACGGGCCGGTGCCGCGCACTCACGTGTTCGGTTCGGACGAGGCCTTCGCCATCGGTGACCTGCTGGTGCAGGCCTTCGCCGTGCCGCACGACGCCGCCGAGCCGACCCACTTCGTGTTCGGCGACGGCAGCTTCCGCGTCGGCACGCTGTCGGACGCCGGCGAGTTCACCGACGCCATGCGCGCCGCGTTGTCGGCCTGCGATGCGCTGATGCTCGAGTTCAACCACGACGTGCAGATGCTGGAGAACGGGCCGTACGACCGGCCGCTCAAGCAGCGCGTCGGCGGCCCGCTGGGCCACCTGTCCAACGCCCAGTCGGCCGAGTTCCTGCGCACGGTGGACTGCTCGCGCCTGCGCCACCTGGTGCTGACGCACCTGTCCGAGAAGAACAACACGCCGGCGCTGGCGCTGGCCGCGGCCAAATCCGCGATGACCGGGGACAGAATTGATTCTGTCCCCGTATTTGAGATCGTCTGCGCGCACCAGGACGAAGGCCTCGCCTGGCGGGAGCTGCACTGATGAACCGCGCGCGCAGCTCGATCCAGATCCTGCCGGGCGCCACCACGCTGTCGGCGTTCCGCATCGAGCGCCTGCTGGCGCGGCTGCGCCGCCACGCGCCTGGCATCATCGGCGTGCGCGTCAGTGATTTTTTCATCGTCGATGCCGACGGCGTGCCGCTCGAGGCGCTGCGCCGCCTGCTCGGACCGGGGCCGGACGCACTGCCGGCGGCGGGCGCCTCGGCGCGCATGCTCTACGTGGTGCCGCGCCTGGGCACCGTCTCGCCGTGGAGCAGCAAGGCCACCGACATCGCGCGCGTCTGCGGCCTTGCGGTCAATCGCGTCGAGCTGGGCCGCGCCTGCCTGATCGAGGGCGCCATGGATTTGCCAGCGGCGGCGCTCGACGAATTGCACGACCGCATGACCGAGAGCGTGCTCGAGGATCCGGCGGCGCTGGCGCACGTGTTCGACGCGCCAAAGCGCCGCGAGTTGCGCCATGTCGACGTGCTGAAGGGCGGTCGCGCCGCGCTGGAAGCGGCCAACCGCGACTGGGGCCTGGCGCTGTCGGCACAGGAGATGGATTACCTCGCGCAGCACTACGCCTCGGCCAAGCGCGACCCGACCGACGCCGAGCTGATGATGTTCGCGCAGATCAACTCCGAGCACTGCCGCCATAAAATCTTCAACGCCGAGTTCACTCTCGACGGCAAGAAGCAAAAGTTGTCGCTGTTCGAGATGATCAAGCAGTCGCACCAGGCCTCCCCGGACGGCGTGCTGTCCGCGTACAAGGACAACGCCGCGGTGGTGGAGGGTGGCGTCACGGCGCGTTTCGTGCGCGGCACCGACCCGCAGTGGCGCGCGGTCGAAGAGCCGGCGCACGTGCTGATGAAGGTCGAGACCCACAACCATCCGACCGGCATCTCGCCGCATCCCGGCGCCGGCACCGGCGCGGGCGGCGAGATCCGCGACGAGGCGGCCACCGGCCGCGGCGCGCGGCCCAAGGCCGGCCTGTGCGGTTTCACCGTCTCGCACCTGCGCATCCCGGGTTTCGCCCAGCCCTGGGAGTTCGAGGATTCGCGCCCGGCGACCATGGCCACGCCGCTGGCGATCATGACCGAGGGGCCGA
>JBQTJQ010000103.1:0-9458 GCA_052386975.1 Gammaproteobacteria bacterium
GTCGACGAAGCCTCCGGCATGCTGCTGGCCCGGGCGGGTCTCGGCGAAGGCTTGCCGCGCTGGAGCGTGGTGGTCGCCACGCCCATGGCCGAAGCCCACGCGCCCGCGCGGCGCATGGCGCAGCGACTCGCCGCCGCGCTGGCGGCGACGCTGGCCGTGGCGCTCGCGCTCGCGCTGCTGGCGGCGCGCCGCGCCACCGTCGCGCTACGCGAGCTGACCGACGCCGCGCGCGCGGTCGGCCGCGGCGAACACCCGGCCGGCACGGTGGAAGTGCGTTCGCGCGACGAGATCGGCATCCTGGCCGAGGCCTTCAACCGCATGGCCGCCGACCTCAAGCGCGCCGAGCGCGAGCTGGTGGACGCTGCCAAGTTCTCGTTCGTCGGCGAGCTGGCCTCGGGCGTGGCGCATGAAGTGCGCACGCCGCTCGGCGTGCTGCGCAGCTCGGCGCAGATCCTCGAGCGCACGCTGCCGGTCAAGGACGAGGAATCGCGCGAGCTGCTGCGCATGCTGCGCGACGAGGTCGACCGCATCGAGCGCGTGGTGTCGTCGCTGCTCAACCTCGGCCGGCCGCGCGAGAAGCAGATCGAGTCGGCGCCGCTGGGCCCGATCCTGGCCCGGGCCGTGGCCTTCGTCGGGCCGCAGGCGCGCGAAAAGTCGATCGGCCTGGAGCGCGCGCCGGGCAGCGACGCGCCGACCGGCGAGTCGCCGGTCGCCTGCGATCCCGAGCTGATCTACCAGGTGGCGCTGAACCTGCTGGTCAACGCCATCCAGATCCTGCCGGCCGGCGGGCGCATCGAGGTGCGCGCGCTGCCGCCGACGGGAGCCGAGGCCGGCTTCGAGGTGCGCGACGATGGCCCGGGCATGGGCGAGGACGTGCGCGCGCGAATCTTCGAGCCCTACTTCACCCGCCGCCAGGGCGGCACCGGCCTCGGCCTGACCTTCGTCCAGCGCGTGGTCCACGAGCACCGCGGCCGCGTCACCGTCGACAGCGCGCCCGGCCTCGGCACCACGTTCCGCGTCTGGCTGCCCACGGGAGACCCCGCACGATGAAACGCCTGCTGATCCTCGACGACGACGCCAAGCAACGGCGCGTGCTGCAGATCCTCGCGCGCAAGATCGGCTTCGACGGCGTGCCGGCCGAAGGCGCCGACGCCGCGCTCGCGCTGTTCCGCGAGCAGCGCTGCGACCTCGTCATCACCGACCTGCAGATGCCCGGGCGCGACGGCATGGAATTCCTGCGCGAGCTGCGCGCGCTCGACGCCGAGGTGCCGGTGATCGTGCTGACCGGCCACGGCACCGTCGCCACCGCGGTCGAGGCGATGAAGCTCGGCGCGGTGGACTACCTGCAGAAGCCCTTCGACGTCGACGCGCTCGAGATCATCGTGCGGCGCGCGCTCGACCACTCGCGCTCGCGCCTCGAGAACCGCTACCTGCGCGAGCAGGCGGCGCAGGACAGCGGCTTCGGCCAGCTGATCGGCGCGGCGCCGGCCATGCAACCGGTGTTCGACCTGCTGCGCCAGGTCGCGCCGACCAGGAGCACGGTGCTGATCACCGGCGAGACCGGCACCGGCAAGGAACTCGCCGCGCGCGCCATCCACAACCTCTCGCCGCGCAAGGAAAAACTCTTTGTGCCGTTGAACTGCTCGGCGATCCCGGGCGAGCTGCTCGAGAGCGAGCTGTTCGGCCACGCGCGCGGCGCCTTCACCGGCGCGGCCGGCGACCGCATGGGAAAGTTCCAGGCCGCCGACGAGGGCACGCTGCTGCTCGACGAGATCGGCGACATGGACCTGCGCCTGCAGGCCAAGCTGCTGCGCGTGCTGCATGAGGGCGTGATCGAGCCGCTCGGCAGCAACCGGCGCATCGCCGTGGACGTGCGCGTGATCTCGGCCACGCACTGCGACCTGCGCGCCTTGATCAAGGACGGCAAGTTCCGCGAGGACCTCTACTACCGCCTGAACGTGCTCGAAGTGAAGCTGCCGCCGCTGCGCGAGCGGCGCGAGGATATCCCGGAGCTGGCGGCCGCGTTCCTCGCGCAGTTCGCGCGCGACCTCGGCAAGCCGGGACTGGCGCTGTCAGCCGACGCCGTGGCCGTGCTGCAGGGCTACGCCTGGCCCGGCAACGTGCGTGAACTGCGCAACCTGATGGAGCGCGCGGCCGTGCTCGGCGCTGACGGCGACGTCGGCGCCGCGCGGGTGCGCTCATTCCTGCCGGCGGACGCCGCACCCGCGTCGACCGACGGCCTGGGACTCGATCCCGCCCTCGATGCCCTCGAGCGCCGCATGATCCTCGACGCGCTGGTGGCGAGCGAGGACAACAAGCACAAGGCGGCCGAGTTGCTCGGCATCGGCGAGCGCACGCTCTGGACCAAGCTCAAGAAGCACGGCATCTAGGGACGGACGCGGCCGAAGGCGGCCGCCGTCACCGGATCGGGTCGGCCCGGTTGACGCCGTACGAGAACAGCGCCGGGAAGAAGCGCTTGATGTAGACCACCAGCGCCTCCTTGCCGATCAGCACTTCCTCGCGGTCCTTCTCGACCGCGCGCCAGACCTTCCGCGCGCAGTAGTCCGGCGCGACGCCGCGGGCGATGCTCGGGTCGAGCTTGCCGTAGGTGCCGCCGGCGCCGGTCACGGCGTTGCGCGAGACGTCGGTCCTGACGTAGCCCGGGCAGGCCACGGTGAACTTCACGCCGTCACGCCAGTGCTCGGCGCGCGCCGCGTCGTAGAAGCCGTGCAGCGCGTGCTTGGCGGCGGCGTAACCGGAGCGCAGCGGCGAGCTGATGTAGCCGACCGCGCTGGAGATCACCACGACGTGGCCGCGCCTGCGCTCGACCATTCCGGGCAGCACGGCCTTGGTCAGCGCGACCGTGGCGAAGAAATCCAGCTCGAAGATGCGCCGGTAGACCTCCATCGAGGTCTCGACCACGCGGCCGCGCTGCGAGATGCCGGCGTTGTTGACCAGCACGTCGACCGGGCCGAACAAGCTGCCGGCCTTGCGCGCGGCGGCGTCCGGGTCGCCGGGCGCGAGCAGGTCGAGCGGATAGACCGCGACATTGGCCGGATCGGCGCACGCGGCCTTGACGCGTTCCAGCTCGGCGGCGCGGCGCGCGGTCAGGACGACTTTGGCGCCGCGCTGCGACGCGGCGAGCGCCAGCGCCTCGCCGATGCCGCCCGAGGCGCCGGTGATCCAGACAACTTTTCCGGCCAGATCGGTCAAGGAAACCCCAGACAGCTACGCAGCCTTCTCCAGCTTCTGCTCCCACTGTCCGGTCGCGGCGAGGCTGTTCATCTTCGCGCGGTGCAGGTAGGCGCGCTGTCCTGCGGCGACGTTCTCCTTGCGTCCCGACCAGGCCTTCTGCGCCGCGGCCTGCAGCGCGCGGCCGTAAGAAAACGACAGCACCCACGGCCCGCCCCCCATCCGGTTCATCTCGTCGAGGTGCGCGGTGGCATCCTCGTCGGACTGCCCGCCCGACAGGAAGGCGATGCCCGGCACCGAGGCCGGCACGTAGCGCTTGAGGGTGCGCAGCGTCGCCGCCGCCACCGCCTTGCGGTCGGCCTGCACGCGGCACTTCTTGCCGGAGATGACCATGTTCGGCTTGAGGATCATGCCCTCGAGCACGACGCGCTGGCGATAGAGCTCGTCGAACACGGTCTGCAGCGTCACCGCGGTCACGTCCTCGCACATCTCGAGGGTGTTGTCGGCGTCCATCAGCACTTCCGGCTCGACGATCGGGCAGATGTCCTGCTCCTGGCACAGCGCGGCATAGCGCGCCAGCGCGTGGGCGTTGGCCTCGATGCAGTAATCGCTCGGGATGTCCTTGCCGCTGCCTGCCTCTCCAATCGTGATCACCGCGCGCCACTTGGCGAAGCGCGCGCCGGCCTCGCGGTACTTGGCCAGGCGCTCGCGCAGGCCGTCGAGGCCCTCGGTGATGGTCTCGCCCGGCGCGCCGGCCAGGTCCTTGGCGCCCTTGTCCACCTTGATGCCCGGGATCACACCCTTCTTGGCGAGGAGTTGCGGGAACGGCGTGCCGTCGGCGGCCTTCTGGAACAGCGTTTCCTCGTAGAAGATCACGCCGCTGGTGTATTGCTCCATGCCCGGCGCGGTGAACATCATGTCGCGGTAGGCGCGGCGGTTCTCCTCGGTGTTCTCGACCTTGATCGCGTCGAAACGCTTGCCGATGGTGGCGGTGCTCTCGTCGGCGGCGAGGATGCCGCGGCCCCTGGCGACCATGCCCAGCGCGGTGTCATGGAGGGTCTTGAGGTTCATGAAGGTGCTCCGGATGCTTTCGGCGGCGCGGAAAAGGGGTGCAATTCTAGCTATTCTTCGCACCACCGGAGGGGTGGCAGAGCGGTCTAATGCGGCGGTCTTGAAAACCGCTGATCCGCAAGGGTCCGGGGGTTCGAATCCCTCCCCCTCCGCCACTTCCCTTCAGGCCGCCTGGCGCACCTGCCGGCGACCGACCGGGAAGTAGTCGAAGCCGTAGCCGGCCAGCAGCTCCGGGTCGTACAGGTTGCGGCCGTCGAAGATCACCGGCGCCTTCAGCAGGCGCTTGAGCGCCGGGAAGTCCGGGCTGCGGAACTCGTTCCATTCGGTGACGATCACCAGCGCGTCGGCGCCACGCGCGGCGGCCTCGGCGCTGCCGCAGATGGCGACGCGCTTGCCGCGGTAGCGCCGGCGCGCCACCTCGCCGGCCTCGGGGTCGTAGGCGCGCACGCGCGCGCCGTCGGCCAGCAGGCCCTCAATCACCACGCCACTGGGCGCCTCGCGCATGTCGTCGGTGTTGGGCTTGAACGCCAGGCCCCACAGCGCGACGGTGCGCCCGGCCAGTCGGCCGCCGAAATACGAGCGGACCTTGTCGTAGAAGCGCTCTTTCTGGCGGTCGTTCAGCGCATCCACGCCGCGCACCAGCTCGGGCGCGTAGCCGGCGCTCTCGGCGGTGTGCGCCAGCGCCTTGACGTCCTTGGGGAAACACGAGCCGCCGTAGCCGCAGCCGGCGTAGATGAACTGGAAGCCGATGCGCGAATCCGAGCCGATGCCGATGCGCACCTGCTCGACGTCGGCGCCGACCTGCTCGGCGATGTTGGCGATCTCGTTCATCAGGCTGATGCGCGTCGCCAGCATGGTGTTGGCGGCGTACTTGGTCAGCTCGGCCGAGCGCGCGCTCATCACCAGCAGCTTGTCGTGGTTGCGGTTGAACGGCGCGTACAGCTCGCGCAGCAGCTCGACCGGGCGGGCGCGGTCGGCGCCGATGACGATGCGGTCCGGGCGCATGAAGTCGTCGACCGCGGCGCCCTCCTTGAGGAATTCCGGGTTCGACACCACGTCGAAGTCGTGCTTCACCTTGCGGCGCTTGAGCCCGGCGCGAATCTCGGCGCGCACGCGGTCGGCGGTGCCCACCGGCACCGTCGACTTGTCGACGACCAGGCGATAGCCGTCGAGGTGGCGGCCGATGGTGCGCGCCACGTCCACCACGTAGCGCAGGTCGGCCGCGCCGTCCTCGTCCTGCGGCGTGCCGACGGCGATGAAGATCAGCTGGCCGTGGGCCACGCCCGCGGCCGCATCGGTGGTGAAGGACAGGCGGCGGCCGCGCGCGTTGCGGCGCACCAGCTCGGCCAGCCCCGGCTCGTAGAACGGCAGCTTGCCGCGCTTGAGCGCGCGCACCTTGGCGCGGTCGGTGTCGACGCAGATCACATGGTTACCGCGGTCGGCGAAGCAGGCCGCCGTGACCAGGCCGACATAGCCGCTACCGAAGACCGTCAGGCGCATCGTGCCCGCGGGTGCCGGGTCAGGCTGCGGACGCCGCGGCGCGGCGGCGCAGGATGAAATAGACCAGCGCGGAGTAGATGAGGATGCCGACCGGGATGCCGGAATAGAACGTGATGCGCGCGGCCTTCATGCTCTCGCAGAGGAATTCGCCCGGCGCGAGGCTGACGTTGCACGGCAGCATCATGTACATCACGTACGACTGCCAGTACAGCGCGTACGACAGGCCTTCGGCGCCCTGCCCCGCGGCGACAAAGCTGAGACCGAACAGCGCCAGCGTGATGGCAGTGCCGATCGCGAGGGCCTGGGGCAGTGGTTTCACCTTGGGTTCCTTGTCGGTCTTGTCTGGTGCCGGCGGAGGGATTCGAACCCCCGACCCACGCATTACGAATGCGTTGCTCTACCAACTGAGCTACGCCGGCGGGGGCGCGAAGTATACTGACTCCATGAAGCGGCTGGGATGGTTTTTCGTCGCGGCGCTCCTGCCGGTTGTGGCGGGGGCCCAGGCCTACCGCTGGGTGGACGACAAGGGCCAGGTGCATTACTCGCAGGTGCCGCCGGCCGACCGCAAGTCCGATCCGGTCGGGGCGCCGCCGCCGCCGCCGGCCAACCCGAACCAGGATTCGCTGAACCGGGCGATGGCCGAAAGCAAGGAAGGCGAAGGCGACCGGCAGAAGGCGACCGACCGCTCGTTCCAGGAGCAGGCCAACAAGGACGCCCAGTGCCGCCAGGCCCGCGAAACGCTGGCCGACATGGATGCCAGGACCGCCCGGCGCATGGGCACCACCGACGCGAGCGGCAACGTCTCGCGCGTGACCGAGGAGCAGTTCCAGGTCCGCCGCGCCGAGTTGCAGCAGATCCTCGGCGGCTGCGCCTGAACCCCGGGGCGCCCGCCCCACCCCGAGTCCGATGAATGCGCCGGAAACGCCGGCCCAGCGGCGCTGCTGACCGGCGAATCCGCACATATAAGGCGCTAGAGTTCCAGCCGGGCCATCTCGGCCGTCGCAAGGGGGCGCACGTGCAGAAAGCCAGGGGATTCACGCTGATCGAGCTCATGATCGCGGTCGCCATCATCGGCGTGCTGGTCGCGATCGCGTACCCGTCCTACACCAACTCGCTGGTCAAGGGCAGCCGGGGCGCCGCCAAGGCCTACCTGATGGAGATTGCCCAGAAGCAGCAGCAGTTCCTGTTCGACAACCGTGCCTACGGCACCAAGGCCGAGATCGACGCCCTGGTGTCGGTGCCGAAGGAAGTCAGCAACTTCTACACCGTCACGATCGCCCCCGTCGCCGGCCCGCCGCCGAGCTTCAGCGCCCAGGTGACGCCGATCGGTGGCAAGCGCCAGGAGGACGACGGCTGGCTCGAGATCGACCAGGCCGGCACCAAGACCTCGCAACACCCGGACAAGTGGTAGCAGGCATGCGCCAGGGTTCCGCCGGCTTCACCTTGCTGGAAGTGCTGATGGTGATGGCCGTCCTCGGCATCCTGGCGTCGCTGGCGATTCCCGGCTTCGGCTACCTCGCGGCCTCCACCAAGGTGAAGGGCGCGTCGACCGAACTCTACCTGGCCATGGTGCGCGCACGTAACGAAGCCGTGAAGCGCAACCGCAACGTCGCGGTCGTGGCCGACGCGGCCGGCTGGGGCATGGGTTGGCAGATCATCGCCGACGGCGACAACGACGGCGCGTTCAACCCGGCCGACGCCGACGACCGCGTCGTCGTCACCCAGGGCGAATTGCGGCGGGTCACGATCACGATGGCGGCAACCAGCGTCGTGTTCCGCTCCTCCGGCCGCGCGTCCGGCGCCGCGCCCCAGTTCTCGGTGACCTCCGAGGACCAGGACCGCAAGGTCGACCTGCAGCGCTGCGTGCAGGTGGACCTCACGGGTCGCCCATACGTCAAGGACGGGGCCTGCATATGACCATGCGCGGATTCACCCTGCTCGAAGTGCTGATCACGCTGATCATCCTGGCGATCGGCATGCTCGGGCTGGCCAACCTGCAGTCGAAGATCCACGTCACCGAGATCGAGTCGTACCAGCGCGCGCATGCCGTGCTGCTGCTGCAGGACATGATCGACCGCATCAACACCAATCGCGGCGACGCCGCGACCTACGCTGATGCCGAAGAGCTCGGCTACCTCAGCGCCGAGGACTGCGCCGACGCCACGCTGGCCGGCTACCCGGCCGCCAACCGCCTCGCCCACCGCGACCGCTGCCAGTGGAGCGAAGCGCTGCAGGGCGCCTCCGAGCAGCGCAGCGGCGGCGGCAACGCCGGCGGCATGATCGCGGCGCGCGGCTGCATCGAGCAGGTCCAGGCGCCCAACCCGGCCACCGGCGTCTGCACCCCGGGCATCTACCGCGTGACGGTGGCCTGGCAGGGCCTGCACCAGACCGCCGCGCCAGCGCTGGAATGCGGCAAGGACGATTACGACAGCGAGGCTAAGCGCCGCGCGATCTCCACCACGATCTCGATCGGCCTGCCGCGGTGCTCCTCGTCATGAGAAAGGATGCCGGCTTCACCATCATCGAGTTCATGATCGCGATGACCCTGTCGCTGCTGGTGCTGGCCGCGCTGACCGCGGCCTTCGTCGCCAGCAGCCGCTCGCGCGCCGAGATCGAGAAGGCCAACGAACAGATCGAGAACGGGCGCTTCGCGCTGCAGATCCTGACCGACGACCTCGAGATGGCGGGTTTCCTGTCGCACCTCGACCTCGACCTGGCCATGACCGCCGACAACCCGCTGACCGTCCCGGGCGCCAAGCCCGCACCCTGTGTGGCGACCCTCGCCGCGCTGCGCGCCAACCTCCCCATGCACATGCAGGGATACAACAGCCTGTCGGCGCTGACCGGCGAGTTGTCCGCCTGCCTGACCGACTTCAAGGAAGGCACCGACATCATCCTGGTCCGCCGCGTCGCCACCTGCGTGCGCGGCGTCGGCGACTGCACCACGGTGGCCAACGCGCCCTACTTCCAGGCCACGCTGTGCGACACCCACCTGAAGTCACTGGACGCCGTCACGGAGTATTTCAAGCTCGATACCACGCTGGGCAACCTCAACCGCACCACCCGCGATTGCGCGACGGCCGCGGACCAGCGCCAGTTCCTGGTGCACATCTATTACGTCGCCAACAGCGACATCGCCTGCGCCACTACGGCCGCGTGCGCCGCGCTGGGCGTCGTCGGTCAGGACTGCGTCGGCACTTCCGCAATCGATGGCGACTGCATCCCGACACTCAAGCGCGCCGAGCTGGTCAAGGCCACCGGCACGCCCGCGGATGACTTCACCATCGTGCCGCTGGCGCACGGCATCGAGGACCTGCAGGTCGAGTACGGCATCGACACCAGCGGCGACGGCGCCCCGGACGCCTTCACCTCCGACCCCGACACCTACGACGCACCCGGCGGCGCCGCCGGCCCGCACGCCGACTGCGCGGCGCACGCCACCGAGTGCGTCAGCAACTGGCGCAACGTCATGGCCATGCGGCTGCACCTGCTGGCGCGCAACAGCAGCGAGACCCGCGACCACACCGATACCAAGATCTACATGCTCGGCCAGAACGACGACGGCACGGACCGTTGCGCGCGGGATGAGAACGACGACGGCACCTGCGAGGCCTTCGGCGGCGGCTTCAAGCGGCACGTCTACCAGACGTCGGTGCGGCTGATGAACCCGGCCGGGAGGCGCGAGTCATGAAACG
>JBQTJQ010000104.1:0-2362 GCA_052386975.1 Gammaproteobacteria bacterium
TTCGAGACCAAGCAGCGCAAGGTCGCCGCGCTCGACGCGCTCAAGGAACAGCTGGCCGACATGGAGCGGTCGTTCGGCGCGATGCTGCGGCAGCTGCCCAGCAAGGCCGAGATCGCCAACCTGCTGATCGACATCTCGCAGACGCGCCTGGCCAACAGCCTCGAGGAAGAACTGTTCCAGCCGCAGGGCGAGCAGCCGAAGGAGTTCTACGCGGTGGTGCCGAACCGCATCATCGTGCACGGCACGTACCACGAGATGGGCGGCTTCGTCAGCGGCGTCGCCGCGCTGCCGCGCATCGTCACGGTCGAGGACGTGGACATCCGGCCCAGCTCCAAGAAAGAGCAGCTGCGCATGACCGCGACCGCCAAGACCTACCGCTACCTCGACGAGAACGAGCTGGCAGCCCAGGCGCCGAAGGCCAAGGGCGCCAAGCGGGGCCGTAAGTGAGCCCTGCTCGCGTCGCCGTGCTCGGTCTCGCGCTGCTCGCGGCGGGCTGCGGGCAGGACATGAGCGACCTCGAGGAGTACGCGCTCGAGGTCAAGTCGCGCACCTCGAAGAACATCGAGCCGATCCCGCAGCCCAAGCCCTACGAGCCGTTCGTGTACGAACAGGGCGACCGCCGCGACCCGTTCCTGCAGATCCTGCAGTCGCGCGAGGCGCAGCTGGCCGCCGGCGGCGGCGCGGGCACCATCCGGCCCGACCTCAACCGGCCGAAGGAGCCGCTCGAGGAGTTCCCGCTCGACGCCTTGCGCATGGTCGGCACCATCACCATGCAGCAGCGCGCGTTCGCGCTGGTCCGGGCCCCTGACGCCGTCGTGCACCGCGTCAGCGTGGGCGACCACCTCGGGCAAAACTACGGAAAGATCACGGGCATCAGCGAAACCGAAGTCGTGCTGATGGAAATCATCCCCGACGGGCTGGGCGGCTATCTCCAGCGCCCCGCGTCGGTTGCGCTGACGCAGTAAGCGGCAAGGGAGCTTTGTCATGAAACCGAACATCCTCGTCCCCCGGCCCGGCATCGCCCGCGGCCTGGTGCTCTGGGCGGCGCTGCTGCTGGCGCCGGTGGTGCTGGCGCAGGACGCGCCCGGCGCCGAAGCCGGTACGGCCCCTGTCCGTACGCTCGACGCGATCGACGTCGGCACGTCGGACAGCGGCGCGGTCCGCATCACGATGACCCTGAGCCAGGCGGCTCCGGAACCCGTCGTGTTCAGCGTCGACAAGCCGGCGCGCCTGTCGCTCGACCTCTCCGACACCAAGCTCGCGCTGACCGAGCGCTTCAAGCGCGTCAGCGCCGGCCGTGTGCGTTCGGTGGCGGCCGCCGAGGGTGCCGGCCGCACGCGCATCGTGGTCGAAATGTCCGAACTGGCGCCCTACACGGTGCGCGCCGACGGCAACCAGGTGGTGCTCGAAGTCCAGGGCGGCTCGGCGGGCGCGACGACGACGTCGTCCGGCGGCGGGCCAGTCGGCGTGTCCAGCCGCGTGCTGTCGGTGGATTTCCGCCGCGGCGAGAAGGGCGAGGGCCGCGTGCTGGTGCGCCTGGCGGATCCGCGGACCATCGTCGACGTGCGCGAGGAAGGCAATCGCGTGCTCGCGCAGTTCCGCAACACCGACGTCGACCTGGAGCTGCAGAAGCGCCTCGACGTGCTCGACTTCGCCACGCCGGTGAAGTTCATCGACGTCCTGCGCGAGGGCCGCAACACCAGCATCTACCTGACACCGGTCACCGGCATCAACTTCGAGCAGGTCGCCTACCAGGCCCAGGACCAGTTCACCATCGAGCTGCAGCCGGTGCCGGAAGACGACGAGGAGCGGAAGCGCAAGGAACAGGTGTTCAGCGGCGAGCGCATCTCGCTGTCGTTCCAGAACATCGACGTGCGCGCGCTGCTGCAGATCATCGGCGACGTCTCGGGTAACAATGTGGTGATCAGCGACGGCGTGCGCGGCGAGCTCGCCATGCGCCTGATCAACGTGCCGTGGGACCAGGCGCTCGACATCATCCTGCGCACCAAGGGCCTGGGCATGCAGCAGCAGGGCAACGTCATGCTGATCGCCCCGCTCGACGAGGTCGCCTCGCGCGCCAAGGCCGAGGGTGAGGCCACCAAGCAGAAGGACGAGGGTGCGCCGCTGCGCTCCGAGATCATCCAGGTCAACTACGCCAAGGCGTCGGACATGGCGGCCCTGCTCAAGGCCGGCAGCAAGTCGCTGCTGTCGGCGCGCGGCCAGGTCTCGGTCGACGCGCGCACCAACACGCTGCTGGTGCTGGAGACGCGCGAGCGCCTCGCCGAGATCCGCAACCTGATCGCCCGCCTGGACATCCCGGTGCGCCAGGTCCTGAGCGAGTCGCGCATCGTCATCGCCAACA
>JBQTJQ010000105.1:0-3095 GCA_052386975.1 Gammaproteobacteria bacterium
CGTCGTCGGCCTTCTCGGCGGCCACGCCGAGCGCGATCTTGATGGCGACGTCGCGCTGCACGAAGGGGTCGCGCCCGCGATAGACCACGCCGTAGGCGCCGCGGCCGACTTCCTCGACGAGGTCGTACTTGCCCAGCTTGCGCGGGCCGACGGTTGCGGGTGCTGCCTCGGACGCCTTGTTCAACAGGGCTCTCCCAGACCGCGCTCAGGCGACCTGCTGAGTGTCACTCCTTGCGCACCGGGGGAGCAACTATCTGCCCTCAGTGAGCGGCGCATTTGACGGGACAGGAGGGGGGGGGTGTAGCCTTGCTCAAAAGGCGGTTGGAAGCCGCTCGCGAGTGGTCAAGGCCAAGGCCTGCGCCGGCTCGACGTGTAGCCCACTCTCGTCCTCCACAGCGCAGGTTCTCTACCGATACGGATGCCTATGAAGCGCGCTGATTCTCGGCAGGCATCGAAGCAGCAATGAAGGTGTGGCCGCTTCGGGGACTCGTCGCGGTTGGCTCGCTCCTACTGGTGGGCTGCGGCACCGGCGATGCCCTCATCCCGCCGCCGTCGCTGCCGACTGTTCCCGGAACCCTGGTGTTTGTGGAGAAGATTGACGGGAAAGACCAGTTGTTCGCCTCGGACATCGATGGCCGGAACCGCCGCCGCATCGTCATCGGCGACATTGCAGTTGCCCCCGCACACCATGTCGACCCCGAATGGTTCAATCTGACCCACGAAGATCAGATGGGAGGCATGACAGCTCCTCGTTGGAGTCCAGATGGTGAGCGGTTGATCTTGTCCACATCGCGCTTTCCACCCGAGCAGGGGCAGACGATTGTGCTGGATAAGGATGGTTCCAGCGCGCGAACCGCGAGCGAACAGGGCGCAATGGGATGCACAGCGTGGTCGCCCGACCTGCTGAAACTGGCCTGTGTGAAGTGGAACTATGGGTTTACGAACGTGCGCCTGGCCGTCAGCGACTTGAGCAACGATGAGATTTCCGAAATCGGCCCCCTGCCGGGGAACGACGGGAGCTTCGCATTCACATGGGATGCGACTTCCAGCGGCATCTACTACGCGCTCTACGATCAGGATCTGAACGAAAGCGGCATCTATTACGTGGATGTCCAGGCCAAGAGTGTGGAAACTATTGCCACTGGCCTGACAGGCCAGATCACCAGCATTGCAGGAGACGGCGATGCGGTGCTCATCACGAACGTTGTCATGAGGCCCACTGGTCCAGCGCATCAACTCGTCAGGAGCGTCCTTTCAACCCAACAAGAGGTTGTCGTCCTGACGCACTCCGGGTATGTGTACGGAGGTTTTCTCGGATCGTCTGACTCGATGTGGGTGGGCAGAGCTATCCCTGGCGGGACGTTTCAAGACGACGGTGCGATCTTTGACTACGTAACGACAGGCACGGGTGAAATCGATTACGTCCCGATGGCCGTCCCCCAGCGCTCCAGTTTCGACTTCCATCCCGAGTGAGGGGAACGGAGCAACCCCGCGTCAGTTGGCGGGCTCGATCGCCTTGCGCAGCTTCTTCATCGCGCCGGCCTCGATCTGGCGCACGCGCTCGGCCGAGATGCCGTACTTGTCGGCCAGCTGCTGCAGGCCTTCCTTCTCGTCCTTGAGCCAGCGGCGCATCAGGATGTCGCGGGCGCGGGCATCGAGCGTCTCGAGCGCCTGCTTCATGGCAGCCTCGCGGTGCGCGGTCCATTCCGCGTTCTCGATCTCGGCGAGTGCGTCCTTGCTGTCGGCGACGTAATCCTCGGGCACGTAGTGCTCGTCGCCGTCCTCGGGGGTGGCGTTGAACGACAGGTCGGCGCCGGCGAGCCGCGCCTCCATCTGCAGCACTTCCTCGGGCTTGACCGAGAGGTCTTTCGCCACCGCCTCGACCTCGGCGCGGTTCATCCAGCCCAGGCGGCCCTTCAGGCGGCGCAGGTTGAAGAACAGCTTGCGCTGCGCCTTGGTGGTCGCGATCTTGACCATGCGCCAGTTGCGCACGACATATTCGTGGATGTCGGACTTGATCCAGTGCACCGCGAAGCTGATCAGCCGCACGCCGACGTCCGGATTGAAGCGCTTCACTGCCTTCATCAGGCCGACGTTGCCTTCCTGGATCAGGTCGGCGAACGGCAGGCCGTAGCCCAGGTAGCCGCGCGCGATGTGCACGACGTGGCGCAGGTTCGACAGCACCAGCTGCTGCGCGGCGTCGAGGTCGTTGCCGTCGCGCAGGCGTTGCGCGAGCGCGCGCTCGGCCGCGGCGTCGAGCACCGGCAGGCTGTTGACCGCCGAAATGTAGGCGTCGATCGACCCGGCCAGCGGCACGAGGGCCGTGGCGGTCGGCTTACGCAGCACCATCGCAGTGGTTTTGCTCATGGGAAAATTCTAGCACTCGCGGCCTTGGATTGCTAAAGCGCGGCCGGGTTCCGGGTCCATTAAATATTAAGAAATATCAGCCTGTTATGAAGCGCCCGGCCGGGCGCGGCTCAGCCCGGCTCGTAGCGGTCCAGGTGCCGGCCGACGGTCCAGGCCGAGCCCAGGACCCCCAGGGCGACGCCGGCCGCCAGCACCAGCGCGGTGGCTTCGCCGGTCAGGCCGACCAGCGTGTAGCTGCTCTCGTAAAGGCCGGCCAGGCGCCGCGCCGGGCCGGCCAGCGCGTACATCGCGCCGGACACGAACAGCCACGCGACCAGGCCGCCGGCGAGGCCGTACCACAGGCCGGTGTAGAGGAACGGCCGGCGGATGAAGCTGTTCGGCGCGCCGATCAGCTTCATGACGATGATCTCCTCGCGCTTGCTCTCGATCTCGAGCCGGATGGTGTTGCCGACCGTGACCATCACCGCCAGCGCCAGCATCGCCGCGATGATCAGCACCGCGCGCTCGACGATGCTGAGGATCGCGTAGAGCCGCTCGAGCCATTTCTGGTCGAGCTTGGCCACCTCGACTTCGGGCAGCGCCGCCAGCGCGTCCATCAGCCCCTGCATGCGCGGCTGCGGCAGGTCGCGCTGCGGCGTGACGACAATCACCGCCGGCAGCGGGTTGATGTCGGACAGCAGGTCGAGCGCCTCGCCGAAGCCGGACAGCTCGCGGAACTCGGCCAGCGA
>JBQTJQ010000106.1:0-3233 GCA_052386975.1 Gammaproteobacteria bacterium
ACACCGTGATCGAGGCCGACGACCACGTGATCCTGTTCATCGTCAACAAGAAGAACGCCAAGGCGGTCGAGAAGCTGTTCCAGGTCGGCGTCGGCTTCGTCTAGCCGTGTCCCTGAACTACGCGAACGGCGCGGCTCGCCCCAACGAGCACCTGCACCGCTTCGCCGCCGTGCAGCAGGTGCTCGGCCTGCTGCTGATGGTGTTCTCGCTGACCATGCTGCCGCCGATCGCGGTGAGCTGGTGGTACGAGGACGGCGCTGCGCGTGCGTTCGGCCAGGCCTTGTGGATCACGCTGGCCACGGGCGCCGTCGTGTGGTGGCCGGTCCGACGCGAGCAGGCCGAGCTGAAGATTCGCGACGGATTTCTCGTCACCGTGCTGTTCTGGGCGGTGCTGTCGGCCTTCGGCGCGATCCCGCTCTACGTCACGGATTCCGGCTGGCATACCTTCACGGATGCCATGTTCGAGGCCACGTCCGGACTCACGACCACTGGTTCAACCGTCGTCGCCAAGGGCATCGATGACCTGCCCCAGTCGATCAATTACTACCGGGCCCAGCTGCACTGGCTGGGTGGCGTCGGCGTGATCGTGCTGGCGGTCGCGGTGCTGCCGATGCTCGGCGTCGGCGGCATGCAGCTGTTCAAGGCCGAAACCCCGGGTCCGATGAAGGATGCGCGCCTGACGCCGCGCATCGCCGGGACGGCGCGCGCCCTCTGGCTGGTCTACGTGTGGCTCACGGTCGCGGCGGTACTGACGTTCTGGTGGCTTGGCATGTCGTTCTTCGATGCCGTCTGTCACGCGATGTCGGCGCTGGCGACCGGCGGTTTCTCCACGCACGACGCCAGCATCGGGTATTTCAACAGCGCCGACATCGAGATCGCCGCGATGGTGTTCATGATCGCCGGTGCGTCCAACTTCGCGCTGCACTACCTGGCCTGGCAGCAGCGCAACGTGTTCATTTACCTGCGCGACTCCGAATTCCTCGCGTTCGCCGCGACACTGATCGGATTCAGCGTGCTCGTGTGCGTGCCGCTGTACGTTGCCGGCACTTATCCGGATTTCCCGACCGCCGTGCGCAAGGGCATGTTCCAGCTCGTCGCCTACGCGACCGACGCCGGTTTCGCAACCGCCGATCCGACGCACTGGCCGTGGTACGTGCCGATGCTGCTCCTGCTTTCGGCCTTCATGACGGCCTGTGCCGGCGGCACGGGGGGTGGAGTCAAGGCGGTGCGCATCGTGCTGTTCGTGAAGCAGGCGCTGCGCGAGATGCGCCGCCTGATCCATCCGAGCGCCGAGCTGACCATCAAGCTCAACGGCCGCGTCGTCCCGGACGAGGTCGTCACCGCCATCGGCGGCTTCTTCTCGGTCTACATCGGCATGACCATCGTGCTGACCTTCGCGATGATGCTGACCGGCCTCGACGCCGTCACCGCTTTCTCCGCCGTCGCAGCGACCATCAACAACATGGGCCCCGGCCTGGGCTCGGTCAACGCGCACATGGCGGACGTCACCGACTTCGGCAAATGGACGCTGACCTTCGCCATGCTGCTCGGGCGTCTCGAGATCTTCACGCTCCTGATCCTGTTCACGCCGGGGTTCTGGCGGCGCTGAGCGCCGCGGCCTAGGGCCCGAAGGCCTTCTTCACGCCGACGACCAGCTTCACCTCATCGCCACCCGCCGGCACGCTGCCGAAAGCCTGGCCGCCGTCCAGCGTCGTGTGGTACGCGCCGAGGGTGAAGCTGAAGCTTTCAGCGAGAGTGGCAATCAACGACACGCTGTAGTCGGTGTAGCTGTCGCCGTACGCGACTTCGTAACCGTCGCCGCTGCTATGGCCGACCTGCGCGGCGAAGCTCACCGCCTCCGACAGCGGCAGCGTCAGGACGGCGTTGGCGTAGAGGCCGTCGCTGTCCTTGCCGACGAGATCGGCCGCGACCTCGTTGCCATCTCCGAAGAGCTTCGGCGCGTAGTACAGCTGCAAAGACAGGCGCTCGAACGCGAGTTCCGCATGAACCTCGCCGTAGTCGTAGGCCGACGCGGTGTCGTTTCCACTCTGCGCATAGCGGTAGTAGACCGCGCCCAGGTCAAGCGTCGCCGCGCCGAGCTTGCCGGCCCAGCCCGCATAGGCGTCGATCTCGACGTCGCCGGCGGCCGCCGGGCCGCCCATGCTCGAGGCCCAGGCGCCGAGGTACGCGCCCGAAGCGCCGGCCCAGTCGAGGCCGCCCTGCAGCGCGACGCCGTCGGACGATTCGATGCCGCGCGCGACGTACTGGCTGACGACACCGACGTTCGCCGTCGTCCCGGCGAGCGCGGCGCCGCTCCAGCACAGCACGAGAGCGATGGCGGCGCGCCTCATCCCGATACTATAGGCGCCCATGCGCGCGCTGCTGCGGCTGTCCCGGCTGATCGACACGCTGACCGACGGCGTCGGCAAGGCCGCATCGTGGCTGATCCTGCTCGCGGTGCTGATCAGCGCCGGCAACGCGCTCGCGCGCTACGCCTTCAACGCCAGCTCCAACGCCTGGCTCGAGATCCAGTGGTACCTGTTCGCGGCGGCGTTCCTGCTGTGCGCGGGCTACGCGCTCAAGCACAACCAGCACGTGCGCGTTGACGTGCTGAGCAGCCGCCTGTCGCGGCGCGCGCAAGCCTGGATCGAGATCTTCGGCAGCGTGCTGTTCCTGCTGCCGATGGCGCTGCTGGTCCTGTGGCTGTCGTGGCCGGTGTTCGTGGACTCGTGGCGCAGCGGCGAGGTCTCCACCAACGCCGACGGCCTGGTGCTGTGGCCGGCGCGGCTGCTGGTGCCGGCCGGCTTCGCCCTGCTCGTGCTGCAGGGGCTGTCCGAGGTGGTCAAGCGCGCCGCCTTCCTGCTCGGCGCGGCGCCCGATCCGGGCGAGAAGCCCGAAGGCCCGGCGGGGCGCGAGTTCGCCGACGCGATCCTGAAGTCGCGGCAGCCCTGATGGAAGCCTTCCTCGCCGCCAACATCGCGCCGCTGATGTTCGCGGCGATGATCGTGTTCCTGCTGCTCGGCTATCCGGTGGCGTTCTCGCTGGCGGCCAGCGGCATCGCCTTCGGCCTGCTCGGCATCGAGCTGGGCTTGCTGGAAGCTTCGTTGTTCCAGGCGCTGCCGCAGCGCGTGTGGGCGGTGATGTCGAACGAGACGCTGCTGGCGGTGCCGTTCTTCACGCTGATGGGCCTGGTGCTCGAGCGCAGCGGCATGGCCGAGGACCTGCTCGACACC
>JBQTJQ010000107.1:0-21092 GCA_052386975.1 Gammaproteobacteria bacterium
GCCATCGACCAGGGCGGCTGCTTCGAGACCAGCAAGGCGACCACGCACCAGGACCCGACCTACGTGGTCGACGGCATCGTCCATTACTGCGTCGCCAACATGCCGGGCGGCGTGGCGCGCACCTCGACGTTTGCCCTGACCAACGCCACGCTGCCGTATGTGCTGGCGCTGGCCGACAAGGGCTACAAGAAGGCGCTGCTCGACGACGCGCAGTTCCGCGAGGGACTGAACGTTCATCGCGGCGCGGTGACTTACAAGGCAGTGGCCGAGGCGCTCGGGTACGACCATGTCGCTCCCGAGAAGGCGCTGAAGCCCTGATGGCATTCCCGAAGTCCGAGCCCACACGGAGTCCGATTTCATGAGAGCCCCTCTTACCCAGTTCCTGGCGGCCCTGGCCGGCACGGCCCTTTGCGGCGCGGCGATCGCGCAACAACCGGCGCCGGCGCCGAAGTCGGTGAAGGAAATCCGCGCCTGCATGGAGGCCAACCTGGTCAAGCGCGGCGCGCTGCGCGACCTGGCGCTCGGCATGAACGACAAGGAGGGCAAGATCAGGGACATGCGCGTGCGCATGTTCTGGAAGCCCTCGAAGTCGGGGGGCTCGCGCGTGCACCTGCGCATCGTCGAGCCGCTGGCGATGCACGGCTCGGCCTACCTGATGCTGCAGGAAGGGCCGAACGAAGAGGTGTATTTCTACCTGCAGGGCGCCGACCGCGCGCTGCGCATCACCGGCCAGAACATGGACGAGCCGCTGTGGGGCACCGATTTCAGCTACGGCGAGATCAAGCAGGTCATGGGCCTGCTGGCGACCGGCGGCACCGAGCGCGGCGCGGACGCCACCGCCAGCGGCCGCAACGCCTACGTGCTGGAGACCCAGGTCGCCGGCGCCAGCGGCTACAAGAAGGTGCGGTCGTTCGTGGACCAGGCCACCTGCGTGCTGCTGAAAAGCGAGTTCGTCGCCGCGGGCGACAAGCCGCGCAAGGTGCTGGAAGGCGACATCGCCTCGCTGCTCCAGGCCGACAAGTACTGGACCATGCTCGGCTACACCATGCGCGACCTGCAGCGCGGCACCTACACCACGCTGACGCTGAGTGACCTGTCGATCGACGAGCGCATGTCGGAGAAGCTGTTCCAGCCCAAGGAGTTCTTCGAACTGAAGCCCTGATCGCGGCTGTCGCAAAGCAGAAGGCCCGCATCGCTGCGGGCCTTCTTGTTTGCACGGGGTTTGCCGATCAGGGCGGCACTGGGGGGGTGACGTTGTCCTGCATGATCCGCATGACCTCCTGGGCTGCCCGTGTATCCTCGATCCACTGCTCGCGGGTCTTGCAGATCCGCTGCTTCATGGCGCGGGTGCCGGTGATTTCGTAAATCCGGCAAACCATGTCATCCGGATGGAACTCCTTCTTCGCGGCGGCACCGGTCGAGGCGACCTGGACCGGGGCGGCGGCGGTGCTCTGCTGCGCGGGCGCGGCCGTCGGCTTGACTTCCGGCTGCGGGCTGGCGGCCGTACCGCTGCTGGTGGCGCAGGCTGAGGCGAGCGTCAGGAACAGGGCGGCGGCGGCAAGGGAAAGGATGTTGCGAACCATGCGAAATCCCCTGGAATCTGAAAGGCGAACTATACCAAGACGGGGGTGGCCCGCGATGCTCCATTTTTGAGGCCGGACCCCAGCGATCAGGCTGGGGCCCGAAAAATGGCTCCCGGAGTTGGACTCGAACCAACGACCCAGTGATTAACAGTCACTTGCTCTACCGACTGAGCTATCCGGGAAGGGAACCGGGCGCGCATTCTAGTGGCGCACTCCTGCGGAAGCAATCAACTATCATGGCCGCGCCCGGCGCCGGCCGAGGCTTGGGGGAGACCTGCGGAGTGGAGCCAGCAACACGGGATTGCGCCGTGCTGATCGTGGACGTGGCCGACAGCACCAGCCTGCGCACCAGGATCGGCGAGGCCGCCGCCGAGCAGCGCATCCGCCAGCTCCTCAACAACATCATCGCCACGTCGAAGTCGCGCCGCGGCGAATTCATCAAGTCCTACGGTGACGACGTCCTGGCCGTGTTCGAGGGCCAGGCGGTCGCCGCCGCCGCCGATACCGCCATCGCCGCCCAGCGCCTGGCCGCCAGTGCCGGCCTCGAGCTGTACGCCGGCCTGCACCAGGGACCGGTCGAGTTCCGCGAGACCATGGGGCACCCGGACGCGGTCGGCCTGACCGTCAGCGTCGCCGCCCGCCTGCACAAACTGACCGGCGCGCCCGGCCGCATCTTCATGGCCGAGGAGTGGGTTGCCGCGCTGACCCCGGCGCTGCGCGAGCGCGCCAAGCTGTACGGCCCGCGCGAGCTCAAGGGCGTCGGCATGGTCAACGTCTGGACGCTCGACTGGCGCGACTCGACCCTGGAAACCCAGGTCGTGCCGAGCGCCGCGGTCGCGCCGCCGCCGGTGTCGCTGATGCTGCGCCATGGTGACAAGTCCGTGCGCCTGGTCGAGATGCGGTCCTACGCGATTGGCCGCGGCCCCGAGTCCACGCTGTGCGTGCCGGATCCGGAACCGCGCGTGTCGACCGTGCACCTCAAGATCGAGCACAGCGCCATGGGCTGGTTCGTCGAGGACATCAGCCGCAACGGCACCGGGCGGCGCGACGGCACCCCCGGCGCGGGGCGGCAGCGGCCGCACATCAGCCGGGTCATGCTGCCGCGCGCAGGCGACCTGTGCCTCGGCCGGCCGTTCGCAGACGACCGCAAGCGCCAGTTCACGGTGGGCTTCAGCGCCACCGACGCGTGAACGGGCGGCGCGCCCGCCCGCTAGAATGCGGGTCTGCCGCCGAAAGGCGAGGAGGACGTCATGACCGACGCCAAACCCGCTGCCAGCGCCGAGGCTTCCGCCCTGTTCATCCGGGCGCAACAGCTGAGGGCGACGGGCAAGCTGCAACACACGCGCGAGATCATCGACCTGTGCCGCCGGGCGGTGCAGATCGATCCCGGATTCGCGCGCGCCTGGGCCCTGCTCGCGGTCTGCCAGACCCTGCTCGGCTTCGACAGCGCGCCGGGCGAGGACGGCGGCGAAGCCGCAGACAAGGCGCTCGAGCTCGATCCGGAGCTGGGCGAGGCCCATGCGGTGAAGGGCCGCGTGCTGATCGGCCGCGGCAAGGCCGCCGAGGCCAAGGCCGAGATCGAGCGCGCGCTGCAGCTCGATCCCGGGTCCTACGACGTCAACGCCGCGGCGGCCCGCTATTTCATCTCCACCAAGAAGTACGGCGACGCCATCAAGCACCTGACCAAGGCCGAGTCGCTGATGGAGATGGACGCCTGGTCGGTCGGCATGGCGCTGCAGTGCCACGAGGCGCGCGGCGACAACGCCGGCGCGCGCATCGCCGCGCAGCACGCGATGGAGCGCATCAACAAGATCCTGGCGAAGGACCCCGAGCACGTCGACGCGATCGGCTTCGGCGTGACGACGCTGCTGCGGCTCGGCCAGGGCGCCAAGGCGCAGGACTGGGTCGAGAAAGCGATGAAGCTGAGCCCGGACAGCCGCAACCTGCGCTACAACATGGCCTGCGCCATGGTGCAGCTGGCCAAGTTCGACCGCGCCATCGAGATGCTGGAGCCGGTGGCGGCGACGACCGGCCGCTGGGGCGTCGAGTGGATCAAGATTGACACCGACCTCGACCCGATCCGCAAGGGCGCGCGCTTCAAGGCCATGCTGGAGCAGGCCGAGGCGCGCCTGGGCGCCGCCGGCGTCTAGGCGGCCAGCAGCCGGATGCGCGCCACGGACTCGGCCAGCACCTTGTCGCTGGTGGCGAACGACAGCCTCAGGTAGCCCGGCGTCCCGAACGCGGAGCCCGGCACCACGGCGACGCGGCCCTTCTGCAGCAGGACGTCGCTGAGCGCGAGGTCGTCCTTGCAACCGAGCTTCTTCATCAGGCCTTCGACGTTCGGGAACGCGTAGAACGTCCCGTCTCCCGGTTCGCACTTCACGCCCGGGATGCCGTTGAGGCCGGCGACCAGCCGGTCGTGCCGGCCCTTGAACGCCTTGACCATCTCGAGAACGCAGGACTGGTCGCCGTTCAGCGCCGCCTCGACCGCGACCTGCGCGATCGAGTTCGGGTTGCTGGTGGACTGCGACTGGATGTCGGTCATCGCGGCGATCAGCTTGGCCGGCCCGCAGGCCCAGCCCAGGCGCCAGCCCGTCATCGAGTAGGTCTTCGACGCGGCGTGGATCACCACCGTGCGCTCGTACAGGTCGGGGCACAGGTTGATGATGTTGGCGAACGGCTCGGGCGCCCAGAGGATTTTTTCATACATGTCGTCGGTGCAGATGACGACCTGCGGGTGCCTGCGCAGCACCTCGCCCAGGGCCTTGAGCTCGGCGTGCGTGTACGCCATGCCGGACGGATTCGACGGGCTGTTGATCCAGAACAGGCGCGTGCGCCTGGTAATCGCGCGCTCAAGCTGCTCCGGCGTGATCTTGAAGCGCGTCGCCGCGGTGGTCGGGATGAACACCGGCGTGCCGCCGGCCAGCAGCACCATGTCCGGATAGCTGACCCAGTACGGCGCCGGGATGATCGACTCGTCGCCGTCGTTGAGCAGCGCCTGGCACAGGTTGTAGCAGGCCTGCTTGCCGCCGGTGGAGGCGACGATCTGGTTCGGCTGGTAGTCGAGCGCGTTGTCGCGCTTCATCTTCGCGGCAATCGCCGCCTTCAGCGACGGGATGCCGCCGACCGCGGTGTACTTGGTGAAGCCGTCGCGCAGCGCCTTGATGGCGGCCTGCTTGATGTGCTCCGGCGTGTCGAAGTCGGGCTCGCCGGCGCCCAGCGACATCACGTCGACGCCCTGCGCCTTCAGCTCCGCGGCCTTGGCCGTGACGGCCAGGGTCGGCGAGGGCTTGATGCGGCTGACGCGATGCGAGAGTTCCACTAACGGGGACCGGGCGGGTGGCGACGGCGCGCGATGATACTGAATTCCGCCGGGGTCGGCACCCGCCCGTATACTTCCGGCACTTTCTCGGGGACCGCCATGTTCAGACCCATCGCCGCGTTGCTCGGAATCGTCGCCCTGTGCACCGCCTGCCAGCGCAACGAAGGCGCCGGGGGTGCCACCGCCGACGCCGCCGCCGCGGTCGCGGCGGCCAACGCGCAGATGGCCGCGGGCCTGCAACTCGACGATCCGCAGGGGCTCGAGGACGCCACGCGCGGGCGGGTCGCGCGCCCGAGCGGAAAGATCTTTTCCGCCGACGGCGCGGTGCTGGTGGATTTCGAGGCCTGGGCGTTCATCGACGGCCCGGCGCCGGCGTCGGTCAATCCGAGCTTGTGGCGCCACGCCGGCCTCAACGCGCAGTTCGGCTTGTTCAAGGTCGCCGACGGCATCCACCAGCTGCGCGGCTTCGACATCTCGAACATGACTTTGATCGACGGCAAGACCGGCTGGATCGTGGTCGATCCGCTGACCGCGCGCGAAAGCGCAGCCGCGGCGATCGCCTTCGCGCGCCAGCACCTCGGCAACAGGCCGGTGAGCGCGGTGATCTTCACGCACAGCCACATCGACCATTTCGGCGGGGTGCTCGGCGTGACCTCGGCGCAGGACGCCAAGGCGCGCGGCGTTCCGATCGTCGCGCCGGCCGGCTTCATGGAAGAGGCCACGTCCGAGAACGTCATGGTCGGCACCGCCATGGGCCGGCGCTCGGGCTTCCAGTTCGGCAAGGACCTGCCGCGCGACGCCAAGGGCTTCGTCGACGCGGGCCTCGGCAAGGGCGTGGCCTACGGCACCTTCGGCATCCTGCCGCCGACGCAGCTGGTATCGCAGGGCACGCAGGAGCTCACGCTCGACGGCGTGCGTTTCGTGTTCCACAACACGCCGGACACCGAGGCGCCGGCCGAGATGACCTTCGAGGTGCCGGAGCTGAAGGCCTATTGCGGCGCGGAGATCCTGGCGCAGACGGTCCATAACCTGCTGCCGGTGCGCGGCGCCAAGGTGCGCGACGCGCTGGGCTGGAGCGGCTACCTCGATGATGCGCTGGGCCGGCTGGAAGGCATCGACGTCTATTTCGCCTCGCACAACTGGCCGGTGTGGGGCCGCGAGCGCATCGCCGCGCTGATCACCGCGCAGCGCGACGCCTACAAGTACACGCACGACCAGACCGTGCGCCTGGTCAACGCCGGCTACACCATGAGCGAGATCGCCGGGCAGGTGAAACTGCCCGAGTCGCTGGCGCGGCAGTTCGCCGCGCGCGGCTATTACGGCGACCTGCGCCACAACGTCAAGGCGGTCTACCAGTTCTACCTCGGACACTACGACGGCAACCCTGCGCACCTCGACCCGCTGCCGCCGGAGGCCACCGCGCCGCGGTACCTCGAGCTGATGGGCGGCAAGGCCGGCGTGGTCAAGGCGGCGCGCGCCGCGTACGACGCCGGAGATTTCCGCTGGGCCGCCGAGCTGTTGAACCGCGTGGTGTTCGCCGAGCCCGGCGATGCCGAAGTCAGGGTCCTGCTGGCGCAGGCCTACGAGCAGATGGGCTTCATGGCCGAGGCTTCGACCTGGCGCAACAGCTACCTCACCGCCGCCGCCGAGCTGCGCCACGGCCCGCCGCAGAAGGGAATCGATCGCACGCGCTTCCTCGAGGTGCTCGAGCACACGCCGGTCGAGCGCTTCCTCGATGCCATGGCCGCGGCCTTGAACGGGCCGGACGCCGAAGGCAAGGACCTCAAGATCAACCTGGTGCTGACCGACACCGGGGAATCGCACGTGCTGTGGATCGAAAACGCGGTGCTGCACCATCGCCGGGCGCCACCGGCCGGCGACGCCAATGCCACGCTCGCGCTGACGCACGCGATGTTCGTGCGCATGGTCGCGGGCGCGGCCGGGCCAAGGGATTTGCTGCTCAGCGACGACGTCAAGGTCACCGGCAGCCGCCTCGACCTCGGCCGCTTCTTCGGGCTGCTCGACAAGGCGCCCGGCACCTTCGCAGTCGTGACGCCCTGACGGAGCCCCGACCATGGCCAGCAGCCTGCTGACACTGATCGACGACATCGCCACGCTGCTCGATGACGTCTCGATCCTCACCAAGGTCGCGGCGAAGAAGACCGCCGGCGTGCTCGGCGACGACCTCGCGCTGAATGCGCAGCAGGTCGCCGGCATCAACGCCGACCGCGAGCTGCCCGTGGTGTGGGCGGTGGCCAAGGGCTCGGCGCTGAACAAGGCGGTCCTGGTGCCGGCCGCGCTGGCGATCAGCGCGCTGGTGCCGTGGCTGATCATCCCGCTGCTGATGCTGGGCGGCGCCTTCCTGTGCTTCGAGGGCTTCGAAAAGATCGCCCACAAGTTCCTCCACAGCAAGGCGGAGGACGCCGAGCACCACCGCGAGCTGGTGGCCGCCGTCGCCAATCCCGAGGTCGACATGGTCGCGTTCGAGCGCGAGAAGGTGAAGGGCGCGATCCGCACCGACTTCATCCTGTCGGGCGAGATCATCGTCATCACGCTGGGCACCGTCGCCGGCCAGGATTTCGGCCGCCAGGTCGCCGTGCTGGTCGGCATCGCGGTGCTCATGACGATCGGCGTCTATGGCCTGGTCGCCGGCATCGTGAAGCTGGACGATGCCGGCCTCTACCTGTCGAAGAAGGCCAATGCTGCCGCGCAGGCGCTGGGCCGCGGGCTGGTTCGCGGTGCGCCCTGGCTGATGAAGTTCCTGTCGGTGGCCGGCACGGCAGCAATGTTCACGGTCGGCGGCAGCATCCTGGTCCACGGCATGCCGCCGGTGCACCACGCGGTGCAAGCCGCCGCGGCAGCTTCGGGCTTTGCCGTGCTGGTCCAGGTGCTGCTCGAAGCGCTGCTCGGCGTCGTCGCCGGCGCGCTGATCGTCGCCATCGTGGCCGGTGGCAGGCGCCTCTGGTCCAGGGCTGCATGACGGAAGGCCAGTTCAAGCTCAAGGCCGACTGGGCGCCGGCCGGCGACCAGCCGGCGGCGATCGCAGCGCTGGTGCGCGGCCTCGACGACGGCCTGACGCACCAGACGCTGCTCGGCGTTACGGGCAGCGGCAAGACCTTCACCATCGCCAACGTCATCGCGCGCCTGCAGCGGCCGACCCTGGTGCTGGCGCCGAACAAGACGTTGGCGGCCCAGCTCTACGGCGAGTTCCACGAGTTCTTCCCGGAGAACTCGGTCGAGTACTTCGTCTCGTACTACGACTACTACCAGCCCGAGGCCTACGTTCCCTCGACCGACACCTACATCGAGAAGGACAGCTCGGTGAACGAGCACATCGAGCAGATGCGCCTGTCGGCGACCAAGTCCATCCTCGAGCGGCGCGACGCGATCATCGTGGCTTCGGTCTCGGCGATCTACGGCCTCGGCGACCCCGAGCAGTACTTCCAGATGGTGCTGCACCTGGTCAAGGGCGGGAAGCTCGGCCAGCGCGAGTTGCTCAAGCGCCTGACCGAGATGCAGTACACCCGCAACGACATCGAGTTCAAGCGCGCGACGTACCGCGTGCGCGGCGACGTCATCGACCTGCACCCGGCCGAATCCGACGACGAGGCGATCCGCGTCGAGCTGTTCGACGACGAGATCGAGTCGATCACGGTGTTCGACCCGCTGACCGGCGAGCTCAAGCGCAAGGTGCCCCGTTACACCGTGTTCCCGGCTACGCACTACGTCACGCCGCGCGAGCGCATGCTGGCGGTAATGGACGAGATCAAGGCCGAGCTGCGCGAGCGGCTCGAGGTGCTGAAGCAGGCCGGCAAGCTGGTCGAGGCGCAGCGGCTCGAGCAGCGCACGCTGTTCGACCTCGAGATGATCCAGGAGGTCGGCTACTGCAACGGCATCGAGAACTACTCGCGCTTCCTGTCGGGCCGCAAGCCCGGCGAGCCGCCGCCGACGCTGTTCGATTACCTGCCCTCCAATGCGCTGGTGGTGGTGGACGAGAGCCACGTCACCGTCCCGCAGCTCGGCGCGATGTTCAAGGGCGACCGCTCGCGCAAGGAGACGCTGGTCGAGTACGGCTTCCGCCTGCCGAGCGCGCTCGACAACCGGCCGCTGCGCTTCGAGGAATGGGAGCGGCTGGCCGGCCAGATCATTTTCGTGTCGGCGACGCCGGGGCCGTACGAGAAGGACAAGTCCAGCCAGGTCGCCGAGCAGGTGGTGCGCCCCACCGGCCTGGTGGACCCGGAGGTCGAGGTGCGGCCGGCGTCGTCGCAGGTCGACGACCTGCTCGGCGAGGTGCGGCTGCGCGCCGAGCGCAAGGAGCGCGCGCTGGTGACGACGCTCACCAAGCGCATGGCCGAGGACCTGACCGACTACCTGCACGAGCACGGCGTCAAGGTGCGCTACATGCACTCGGACGTGGACACCGTGGAGCGCGCCGAGATCATCCGCGACCTGCGCCTGGGCGCGTTCGACGTGCTGGTCGGCATCAACCTGCTGCGCGAGGGCCTCGACCTCCCGGAGGTGTCGCTGGTCGCGGTGCTCGACGCCGACAAGGAGGGCTTCCTGCGCTCGGAGCGCTCGCTGATCCAGACCTCGGGCCGCGCCGCGCGCAACCTCAACGGCCGCGTGATCTTCTACGCCGACCGGGTCACCGACTCGATGCAGCGCGCGCTCGGCGAGATGGACCGGCGGCGCGAAAAGCAGAAAGCCCACAATGCTACGCACGGCATCACGCCCAAGGGCATCCGCAAGGCGGTGGCCGACGTGCTGCACGCGGGTTACGAGGAGCTGTCGGCCCAGCGCATGCAGCAGGCGGCGGAGCAGGGGGCGGCCTACGCGCAGCTGCCGCCCGAGAAGCTGGGCCGGCTCATCGCCAGGCTGGAGAAGGAAATGCTGGCCGCGGCGCAGAACCTGGAGTTCGAGCTGGCCGCCCGCAAGCGCGACGAGATCCGCAAGCTGCGCAGCACGGCGCTTGGCGGACCACCGGCCGGGGACTGACACCTTTTTCGACTTGTCGAAAAAGGGGTCTGTCCCCTTTTTGGCTTGTCTGGTATCGTTCGCGCCCTTCGCACGACCCGTAGGCGCGTAGCTCAGCTGGTTAGAGCACCACCTTGACATGGTGGGGGTCGGTGGTTCGAGTCCACTCGCGCCTACCACTCTGTTCCATTGCCACTCTCTGCTCGGCGAGTGGACTCTCACCACCGACCCTTCGGGTCGGGGTAGTTCGGCCCTGCGGGCCTCACCCCTCGCTTCGCTCGGGGCTTCGCTTCGCTCCGCGCGGGGCCGCTGCGCGGCCGCGTCGAGTCCACTCGCGCCTACCATCCTGCCCCGGCTGTTGTAGGCTGGCTTTCCAGCCTTCCAGGGGTCCGCGTTGACCGCCGACAAGCACCGCCGTTTCCTCGCCGCAGGCGAGTGGCTGTTCCGCGAGGGGGATGCGGGCGACACCGCGTTCGTGATCGAGAACGGCCTGCTCGAGATCTGCCGCGAGAGCAACGGCGATCGCGAGCGCATCGCCCAGCTCGGCCCCGGCGAGATGATCGGCGAGATGTCCCTGATCGACGGCCTGCCGCGGTCGGCTTCCGCCTTCGCCCGCCTGCCGACCCGCCTGCGCGTGCTGACGCACTCGCACCTGGACGAGAAGCTCGGCGACGCCGACCCGCTGCTGCGGCTGCTGCTGAAGATGATCCTCAAGCGCTACCGCGTGGCGACCGACACCGACGGCAAGGTGTCGGAAGTCGAGCAGAAGCAGGACCGCGACGCGGTCATCAAGCGCATCGAGCTGGAGCACGAGCTCGAGCAGGCGCTGGAGAAGAAGGAGTTCGTGCTGTACTTCCAGCCGATCGTGAACCTCGGCAGCTTCACCACCGCCGGCTTCGAGGCGCTGGTGCGCTGGGTCAGCCCGACGCGCGGCTTCGTGCCGCCCGGCGAGTTCATCCCGGTGGTCGAGGAGTCGCACCTGATCCACGGCGTCGGCAAGTGGATCCTGCACGCGGGCTGCGAGGCGCTGGGCCGGCTCAACGCCGTCGCGCCGGCGCACGGCGAGCGCATCTTCATGAACATCAACCTGTCGGGCAAGCAGCTGTCGACGCCCGACATCTTCGGCGAGGTGCAGCGCGCCCTGGCCGCCAGCGGTATCGCGCCGGGACAGCTCAAGCTCGAGATCACCGAGAGCCTGCTGATGAACAACCTCGAGACCGCCACCGAGCTGCTCGACCGCTGCCGCCAGCTCGGCGTGAAGATCGCGCTGGACGACTTCGGCACGGGCTATTCCTCGCTGGGTTACCTGCGGCGCCTGCCCGTCAACACCATCAAGGTGGACCGCTCGTTCGTGGCGCCGGTCACCGAGGACCCGGACAGCGGCAAGATCCTGCGGGCAATCAGCGCACTGGGCCGGTCGCTGGGCATGAACCTGGTGGCCGAGGGCATCGAGACCCGCGAGCAGGCCGTGGCGGTCCATGAACTGGGCTTCGATTACGGCCAGGGCTACCTGTTCTCCAAGGCGGTCCCGGAGGACAAGGCCGGGGAGCTGCTGACCCGCGACTGGCCCTGGAGTTTCGAGCGCCGGCGGGTCGACCAGCGCGCTTGAGAACCGGCTGCCGGAACCGTAGAATTCGCGCCCCACTGCGCCTGCGTCGGGCTACCGGCCCCGCGCAGGCGCTAAATTTTTTGGACCGCCTGGCAAGTCCTTGAAAAGACAGGGCCAGGCGCACCGGCCTGAACGAGGAGCCTGCACATCAGCTTGGAAAGAGAAGACCGCAAGAACCACCAGATCAACGTGCCGCGCGTGCGCGTGATCGGAGCCGACGGCGAGCAGGTCGGGGTCATGATGACCCGCGACGCAGTCGCCAAGGCGGAAGAGTTGGGACTTGACCTGGTCGAAGTGTCGCCGAACGCCGATCCGCCGGTCTGCAAGATCATGGATTACGGCAAGTACATCTACCAGAAGGACAAGGCGGCGCAGCAGGCGCGCAAGAAGCAGAAGCAGATCCAGGTCAAGGAAATCAAGTTCAGGCCGAGCACGGAAGAAGCCGATTACCAGACCAAGCTTCGCGCGCTGAAGGCCTTCCTCGAGGACGGCGACAAGATCAAGGTCACGGTCCGCTTCCGCGGCCGCGAGATGCAGCACCAGGAGCTGGGTGCGCGGTTGATGGATCGCGTCAAGGCCGACCTGGAGACGTTGGCGATCATCGAGCAGCACCCGCGCATGGAAATGCGCCAGTCCGTGATGGTGATGGCGCCGAAGAAGAAGTAGTAAACCAAGCCGACTCAGGCTTCAAACGCGCCGAAGGCGCTGCCTGACGAAGCATTAAATGAAGGAGTTGTTGTCATGCCGAAGTTGAAGTCCAAGCGCGCCGCCGCGAAGCGCTTTGCCCGCACGGGCAAGGGCGGGTTCAAGCGCTCACAGGGGTTCAAGCGCCACATCCTGACCAAGAAGTCCGCGAAGACCATCCGCAACCTCCGCGGTCCGACCCAGGTGCACGAGTCGGACGTCGACGGCGTCAAGCAGATGCTGCCGTACAGCTAAGGGAGAGCGACCATGGCAAGAGTCAAACGTGGCACGACCGTTCGTGCCAAGCACAAGAAGCTGCTGAAGAAGGCCAAGGGCTACTACGGCGCCGGCAGCCGTTCGATCAAGACGGCGATGCAGCACGTCACGCGCGCGGGCGTCTACGCCTATCGCGACCGCCGCGTGAAGAAGCGCGAGCTGCGCGCGCTGTGGATCCAGCGCATCAACGCGGCCGCCCGCGAGTTGGGGCTGTCGTACAGCAAGTTCATCCGCGGGCTCGACCTCGCCGGCGTGGCCCTGGATCGCAAGGTCGTCGCCGACCTGGCCGTCCATGACAAGGCCGCGTTTGCCGCGCTGGCAGCCCAGGCCAAGTCGAAGCTGGCAGCCTAAGCGGTACTCCGCTTCAAGAAAGAAGGGAGAAGGCCAGCCAGCCTTCTCCCTTTTTTTGTGGTGTCATCCCGAGCCCAATGACCGACATCGACCAGCTGCTCAGCAAAGCCCGCGCCGACGTAGACGGCGCGGCGGACGCGCGTGCGCTGGAGCAGCTGCGCGTCGACCTGCTCGGCAAGAAGGGCAGCGTCACCGAGCTGCTCAAGCAGCTCGGCGGCATGGCGCCCGACCAGCGCAAGGCCTTCGGCGAGCGCGTCAACAAGGCCAAGGACGAGGTCGCCGGGCTGATCGACGCCCGCAAGCGCGCGCTGGGTGATGCCGAACTGTCGCGCCGGCTGGCGGCGGAGTCGATCGACGTCACGCTGCCGGGGCGCGGCGAGAGTGCGGGCGGCCTGCACCCGCTGACGCGGACCGTGCAGCGCATCGAGCGGCTGTTCGCCGACCAGGGCTTCGAGTCGGTGTCGGGCCCCGAGATCGAAGACGACTTCCACAACTTCGGCGCGCTGAACATCCCGGAGAACCATCCGGCGCGCGCGATGCAGGACACGTTCTACGTGCAGAACGGCCGCAAGCTGCTGCGCACGCACACCTCGCCGGTGCAGATCCGCACGATGCAGCACTATGTGAAGACCGGTCGCAAGCCGCCGATCCGCATCATCTGCCCCGGCCGCGTCTACCGGAAGGACCTCGACCGCACGCACAGCCCGATGTTCCACCAGGTCGAGGGCCTGTACGTGGCCGAGAAGGTCACGCTGGCGGACCTCAAGTACGACCTCATGACGTTCCTCAAGCGCTTCTTCGAGCGCGACATGGAAGTGATGTTCCGGCCGTCGTATTTTCCGTTCGTCGAGCCGGGAGCCGACGTGCACATCCGCTGGGAAAGCGGCCGCTGGCTCGAGGTGCTTGGCTGCGGCATGGTCCACCCGAACGAATTCAAGGCGGTCGGGCTCGATCCGGAGAAGTACACCGGCTACGCCTTCGGCATGGGCGTCGAGCGCATGGCGATGCTGCGCTACGGCGTCGACGACCTGCGCCAGTTCTTCGCCAACGACCTGCGCTTCCTCGAGCAGTTCAGATGAAGATCAGCCTGAACTGGTTGCGCGAGTGGGCCGATCCCAAGGCGAACAATGCCGAGCTGGCCGCGCGCCTGACGCGCGTCGGCATCGAGTGCGAGGCCGAGCCGGTCAAGGCCGCGATGGACCACGTCGTGGTCGGGCAGATCACCGGGATCAAGGCCCATCCGCAGGCTGACAAGCTGCGCGTGGTCCAGGTGGACTTCGGCGGCAAGGCGCCGGCGACCATCGTCTGCGGCGCGGCCAACGCGCGCGCCGGCATGAAGGCGCCGGTGGCCCTACCCGGCGCGACCTTGCCGGACGGCATGCAGATCAAGGTGTCGGCGCTGCGCGGCGTCGAGTCGGCCGGCATGTTGTGCTCGGCCAGGGAACTGGGCCTCGCCGAGAAGTCCGACGGACTGCTCGAGCTCGACACGGACGCGAAAATCGGCCAGCCGATCGCCAAGTACCTGCAGCTCGACGACGCCATCCTGTCGCTCGAGCTGACGCCCAACCGCGGCGATTGCCTGAGCGTCGCGGGCCTCGCCCGGGAAGTGTCCGCGGTGTTCGCCGTACCGCTGAAGCCGCCCGCGACCAAGCCCGCCGTCGTCACCGGCGCGCAGCGCTTCGCCGTGAAGATCGACAGCCTCGCCGACTGCTCGCGCTACGCCGGCCGCGTGATCGAGGGCATCGACCCGAACGCGCGCACGCCGGACTGGATGCGCGAGCGCCTGCGCCGCTCGGGCCACCGCTGCATCCTTCCCGTCGTCGACATCACCAACTACGTCCTGCTCGAGCTGGGCCAGCCGCTGCACGCCTTCGACTGCGCCAGGCTGCAAGGCGGCATCCGCGTTCGCCGCGCCAAGGACGGCGAGTCGCTGGCGCTGCTCAACGAACAGACCTACACGTTCGGCAAGGACGACCTGCTGATCGCCGACGACGCCCGGCCGCTGGCGCTCGCCGGAGTCATGGGCGGCATGCCGTCCGGCGTCTCGGCGTCCACCACGTCGATTTTCCTCGAGAGCGCGTGCTTCGCGCCCGAGCGCGTCGCCGCCACCGGCCGGCGCCTGCGCATTCCGTCCGACGCGCTGTACCGTTTCGAGCGCGGCGTCGATCCTTCGCTGCAGCGCCAGGCGCTGGAGCGCGCCAGCCAGTTGGTGCTGCAGATCTGTGGCGGCAAGGCCGGCCCGGTCACCGAAACCGGCGCGAAGAAAGCCAAACCGGTCACCGTGAAGTTGCGCCGCGCACGGCTCGATCAGCTGCTCGGCCATCCGCTCGCGCCGGCCGAAGTCGAGAAACTGCTGAAGCGCCTCGGGCTCGGGCTCAAGAAACTCGGCACGGCGGGCTGGCAGGCGACCATTCCGTCGCACCGCTACGACCTGCGGCTCGAAGTCGACCTGATCGAAGAAGCGGCGCGGTTGCACGGCTACGAGCGCATTCCCGCGCATTCTTATGCGGCGCTGCTGGCCCCGGCACCCGTGCCGGAACGCCGGCCGCTGGACCTCGCGCGCGACCGCCTGGCCTCGCGCGGGTATCAAGAGGTCATCAACTACAGCTTCGTCGACGGCAGGTTGGAGCAAGCCCTCGCGCCGGGCGCGGGCGCCATCCCGCTGGACAACCCGATCGCCGACACGCTGGCGCTGATGCGCACCACGCTGTGGAGCGGGTTGATCCCGGCCTGGCGCTACAACCAGCAGCGCCAGCGCAAGCGCGTGCGGCTGTTCGAGATAGGCGTGTGCTTTGCGGAAAAAGACGGGGCGGTCGTGGAGACCGAGCGGCTCGCCCTGCTGGCCGCCGGAACCGCGGCGGCGGAGCAGTGGGGGATCCCGGCCCGGCCGGTGGATTTCTTCGACCTGAAGGCTGATCTCGAGGCCCTTTCCGCCGACCTGGGCTGCGAGCGCGCCGAGCATCCGGCGCTGCACCCGGGCCAGACCGCCCGGGTGATGGCCGCGGGCAAGCCGGCCGGCTGGCTGGGGGCCCTGCACCCCCGGCTGGTGGCCGAACTGGACCTGCCGGAGGCCCCGATCCTGCTGGAGCTGGACACGGTCGCCCTGGCCCGGACCCGCCTGCCGAAGGTGGGCGCCCAATCCGAATTCCCGGCCTCGCGCAGGGACTTGGCGCTGGTCCTGAGGGAGGACGTCCCGGCGGCGGCCTTGGCCGACCAGGCCCGGGCGGCCGGAGGGGCCAGCCTGCGGCAGGCTGGCGTGTTCGATGTGTTCCGCGGAGCTGGTTTACCTAATGGTTTCAAAAGCGTCGCTTTAAGCTTGATTTTTCAAGATAATTCGCGCACGCTAACTGACCAGGAAGTCGAGGCCGCTGTGCAAGCGGTAGCCCAGCGGCTCCACGTTCAGTTTGGGGCCACGATCCGGGGGGAGAGCGGTGGCGGCGTTGACCAAGGCGGAGTTGGCGGAAGCACTGTTTGAACAACTGGGCCTGAACAAGCGGGAGGCCAAGGAGTTCGTGGACTACTTTTTCGAGCAGGTCCGCCACAGCCTCGAAGCGGGCGAGCAGGTCAAACTGTCGGGGTTTGGCAACTTCGAGCTCCGCGACAAGAACCAGCGTCCGGGCCGCAATCCCAAGACCGGCGAAGAGATCCCGATCTCCGCGCGCCGCGTCGTCACGTTCCGTCCGGGACAGAAGCTGCGGCTGAGGGTCGAGAGCGATGCGGGAAGCCGCGAGTAACCTCCTCGTCGCGCTGCCGGACATTCCGCGCAAGCGCTACTTCGCCATCGGCGAGGTCAGCGAGCTGTGCGCGGTCAAGCCGCACGTGCTGCGCTACTGGGAGCAGGAATTCCCGCAGCTCAAGCCGGTGAAGCGGCGCGGCAACCGCCGCTACTACCAGCACGACGACGTCCAGATGATCCGCCGCATTCGCAGCCTGCTGTACGAGCAGGGCTTCACCATTGGCGGCGCACGCCAGCGCCTGCGCGAGCTGCCGAAGTCGGCCAGCGCCGCACGCGCGCCGACCACCCTGCCCACGGCGCCGGTGCCGATGCTCAAGGGCAAGTTCACCAGGGCCGAGCTGAAGCAGATGCGCTCGGAGCTCGAAGCCGCGCTCAAGCTGCTTGACCGCTGAAAAAAAGGTGTGCGTCCCCTTTTTCCGCTAACATTCGCGGCCCAAATCGTGTCGGCGCGTAGCGCAGCCTGGTAGCGCACCTCCTTGGGGTGGAGGTGGTCGGAGGTTCAAATCCTCTCGCGCCGACCAATTTTCCCCGCAGGAGCCGCAGTGATCCCCTTCGCGATCAAGGTGTTCTTCTTCCGGATCTGGCAGTTCCTGCTCAAGATCGGCACGCCGCTGCTGTTCTTCCGCACGCCGAAACTGTTCACCGGCCCGGGCTCGTCGCTGCAGCTGTGCGGGCACATCGCCGGCACCGGCGTGAAGAGCCTGCTGGTGGTGACCGACGCGATGCTGGTCAAGATCGGCCTGCTGAAGCCGCTGCTCGAGAAACTCGCCGCGCTCGGCGTCAGGACCACCGTGTACGACGGCGTGCTGCCGAACCCGACCATCGAGCAGATCGAGAACGGCCTGGCGCTCCTCAAGAAGGAAAACTGCACCGCGATCCTGGCGATCGGCGGCGGCTCCTCGATCGACGCCGCCAAGGTGATCGCCGCGCGCGCGACCAACCCGTACAAGATCGTCCACATGTCGGGCCTGATGCGGGTGGCCTTCAGGCTGCTGCCGCTGTACGCCTTGCCGACCACGGCCGGCACCGGCTCGGAGGTCACCATCGCCGCGGTGGTCTCCGATCCGGCGACGACGCGCAAGTTCGCCATCATGTCGCCGCGGCTGGTGCCGCTGGCGGCCGCGCTCGACGGCGCCTTGATGACCGGCCTGCCGCCGCCGATCACCGCGGCGACCGGCATGGACGCGCTGACGCACGCGGTCGAGGCCTACATCTCGCGCAATCACACGTCGAAGACCGACGCCGAGGCGCTGGAGGCCACGCGCCTGATCATGCAGAACCTGCCGACCGCGGTGAAGAACGGCGGCAGCGTCGAGGCGCGACAGAACATGGCGCTCGCCTCGTTCAAGGCGGGCGTGGCCTTCACGACGGCAGGCGTCGGCTACGTGCACGCCATCGCGCACAACTTCGGCGCGTACTACCACGTGCCGCACGGCCTGGCGAACGCCATCATCCTGCCGCGCGTGCTCGACTTCTCGAAGCCGGATTGCACCGCACGCCTGGCGAAGCTGGCCGAGGTCAGCGGCCTGAAAAAGGGCAATGAGACCGACGAGCAGCTTGCCGATGCACTGATCGCGCGCATTCGCGCGATGAACCAGGAGTTCGGCATCCCGACCCAGGTCGACAAGCTGAAGGCCGCCGACATCCCGGAGATCACCGGCAAGGCGCTGTTCGAGGCACACCTGTACTACGCCGTGCCGCGCTACATGGACCGGCCGGCGTGCGAGGCCTTCATCGCGCAGATGCTGCCGAAGGCAGCGTGACGAAGAAAGGCACTGGACTCCCGCTTTCGCGGGAATGACATCGCCCATGGACGTTGCTGCATTCCAGATCGTCGCGCTGATCAGCGGCGGCATGGGCTTCGCCGTGTGGATCACCGAGCGTGGCACCCCGACCAGCCGCGCGCTGGGCCTGTTCCTGGTCGCGATGGGCATCGTGATCCTGGCCAGCGCGCATGCACCCCAGGCGGCACCGCTGCCGGCGTGGACGCGCCTGCTCGGGACCTTCGACGCCATCGCCTTCATCGCCGCGACCGAATGGGGCATCCGCGTCGGCGAGACTGTCACCTCGCGCAGCCAGGTCGGCCCGGTGCGGCTGCTGGTGCGCGCGGCGCAGGGCTGCGTCGTGGCGTTCGCGGCGCTGGCGGCGTGGCGGCCGCAGTGGCGCGTGGGCCTCAGCGGCCAGCTCGACCTCAGCCTGTCGACCTCGCCGGATCTCGGCTTCTACGTCCTGTCCACGCCGTGGGCCGTCGCCATGCTGCTGGTGATGTGGGCCGGCGTGCGCGTGCTGCAGCGCGGCCCCGACAAGGCCGAGCAGGCGCGCATCGGCTCGATGCTGGCGGTGATGCCGCTGTTCGCGGGGGCGCTGGCGTTGCCGCGCGACCTGGCGCCGATCGCGATCGCCCTCGGCGAGATCGTGTTCCTGATCGGCGCGCTGCGCTACCACAACGTGCAGGGCGCGCGCGCCCTGTTCCTGGCGCAGTTCCTGTCGCCGCAGGTGGTCGAGATGGTGCGCAAGCGCGGCCTGCGCAACGCCATGACGCGCACGCGCCAGACCGTGTCGATCGTGTGCTGCGACATCCGCGGCTTCACCGCCTACGCGCAGGGCAATCCGCCAGAGCGGGTCATGCGCCTGCTGCGGGATTTCTACTCCGACGTCGGCGCGGTGACGGCCGAGTTCGGCGGCACGATCAAGGACCTGGCCGGCGATGGCGCCCTGATCCTGATCGGCGCGCCGATGCCGTACCGCGACGAGGCGGCGCGCGCGCTGGGGCTGGCGCGCGGGCTGCAGGCGCGCGCCCGTGACACGGTGCGCGGGTACTCGCGCAAGCTCGGGCTCGGCGTCGGCGTCGCCACCGGCCAGGTCGCGGTTGGCATCGTCGGCCAGCGCGCGCGCTACGAGTACGTCGCGGTCGGCCCGGCGGTGAACCTGGCGGCGCGCCTGTGCGACGAGGCGCGGGACGGCGAGGTCCGCGTCGACGGCGACACGCTGAAGGCGGCGCGCGAGCCGCTGCCGTCGAACAGCGAGCTGCGGCCGCTCAAGGGCGTCGGCCGCGAAGTGCCCACCTACGTGATCAGCGCGGCGGCGGCTGATTAGGCGGAGGCGGCGCCTCTTTCTTGCCGAACAGGAAGCCGCGCAGGAAGCCGAAACGCGGCAGTTCCTTCGACACCACTTCGGTATGGCCGGCGACCTGCTCGACGTACCAGGCCACGCGGAACACCGCCAGCACGAATTCCAGCGTGATGCGCAGCGCGGTCACCAGGCCGAAGAACATCAGCGGACCGATCGCCAGCCAGGCCAGGCCTTCGTCGGCCGACTCGCGGAAGCGCAGCACGCCGAGGTAGATCGTGAACAGCGCGGCCAGCACGATGCCGAAGCCGTAGACGCCCGGCAGCATGCGGGTGGTCAGGAAGGTGCTGAACCGGAAGTCGAACAGCTCGCGCAGGAACTCGCGGACCAGGGCCCAGGCGCGAGCCATCGCTCACTCCCCGACGCGGCGCGGGCCGAACGGCAGGTCTTTCTTCTCGAGGTTGCGCGCGACGGCGATGCGCTGGTTGCGCGAGCCGAGCAGCTTGCGCTGCCAGCGGCGCTCGGCCGCCAGCGCGCCGGCTTCGCCGCGGTTCCAGGATTGCTGCATCAGGAATTTCGCCGCGGCGACCGCGTCGGGCGAGCGGGTCTCGATCTCCGCCACCAGCTTGTGCGCGGCATCCAGCGGCTCGTCGTGGACGTGCGTGACCAGGCCGAAAGCGTGCGCTTCGGCGCCGCTGAGGACGCGCCCGGTCATGGCCAGCTCCTTGGCGACGTCGATCGGCACCAGCTCGCGCAGCAGGGCGGTGCCGCCCATGTCCGGGATCAGGCCCCACTTGGACTCCATCACGGAAATCCTGGCGTCGGGCGTGGCGATGCGGAAGTCGGCGCCGAGCGCGAGCTGGATGCCGGCGCCGAAGCAGTTGCCGTGGATCGACGCGATGACCGGCACCGGCACCTCGCGCCAGGCCATGCTCCAGTCCTGGAAGCGGTTGCGCACCGGCGAATACAGCGCGGCGATGCCGGCGGCGACCGCCTTGGCCCCGCTGAACATCGACTTGACGTCGAGGCCCGCGCAGAACGAGGGGCCGTCGCCGCGCAGGATCACGGCGCGGACGCGGCGTTCCTTCTTGAGGCGCGCGGCCGCGCCGCGCACCGCCTCGAGCATGGCGAAGTCCATGGCGTTGTGCTTGTCGCCGCGCGTCAGCACGACGGTGGCGAGGCCGCCCTGGAAGTCTATGCGGACGCGGTCGGTCTTCACGCCTGGCGGGCTCCCGCGGACTTGCGCTCCAGCATCTCGACCGCGTCGGCGTAGCGGCGCATGGCGTCCTCGCGCGAGGTGCCCTGGAGGCCGGCCCAGGCGTCGTACTTGAGGCGGCCGACCACGTCCATCATGCCGGGGCGCTTGCCCTGGACGTCGCCGTCGCGCGCCTGGCGGTACAGCGCATAGAGCTTGAGCTTCATCTCGTTGGAGGGCTTGGAGGCGCCATCCGCGGGCGCGCCGGAGACCCGGGCGACCGCCGCTTCGAA
>JBQTJQ010000108.1:0-34682 GCA_052386975.1 Gammaproteobacteria bacterium
TCCTCAACGAGGACGGCACCATGGCGCGCCGCGGCGACCTCGAGCGGTTCGCGCGCGAGCACGACCTCAGGATCGGCACCATCGCCGACCTGATCCGCTACCGCTTGCAGAACGAGCACACCATCGAGCGCGTCGCGGAGACCAGGCTCGGCACCGAGTTCGGTGAGTTCCGCCTGGTGACCTACCAGGATTCGGTCGACAACACCGTGCACCTGGCGATGGTGAAGGGCGAGATCGATCCGAAGCAGGCCACGCTGGTGCGCGTGCACCTGCGCAACACCCTCTCCGACGTGCTCGGCGCCGAGCATCCGCAGTTCGGCTGGCCGCTGCGCCGCGCGCTGCACCGCATCGCCGCGGATGGCGGCGTGGTGGTGCTGCTGCGCAAGCCCGAGACGCCGAAGGACCTGGTCAAGCAGATCGTCGCGCTGGAGGAGCTGCCGCGCGCGGAGGACCCGCACGACCACGACGATCATGCTTCAGAAGATGGGCAGGTGCTGCGCACCTACGGCATCGGCGCGCAGATCCTGTCGGACCTGGGCGTGCGCCGCATGCGCGTGCTGTCGGCGCCCAAGCGCATGCAGGCGATTTCCGGCTTCGGCCTCGAGGTCGTGGAGTACGTGGCGTGCGATTGAACCCAGGTTCATGAAGAAATCCGGCTACGCGCCGCCGCCCAGGCCCGCGAAGAAGGAATTCGCCAGCGTCCGCATCGCCGTCGTGGCGACCCGGTGGAACACGCCGATCGTCGGCGGCCTGGTCAAGGGCGCGCGCGCCTGCCTGCGCGACTGGGGCGTGACCGACGACCGCGTCCATGAGTTCCGCGTGCCCGGCGCGTTCGAGATCCCGCTCGCGCTCGAGCAGCTGGCGCGCTCGCGACGCTACGACGGCGTGGTCGCGCTCGGCGCGGTGGTCCGCGGCGATACGCCGCACTTCGAGTACGTGTGCAGCGGCTGCGTCAGCGGCCTGCAGGACGTCGGCCTGCGCCACGCGCTGCCGATCGGCTTCGGCGTGCTGACGGTGGACAACGCCGCGCAAGCCGCCTCGCGCGCGAAGCCCGGCAGGGACAACAAGGGCTACGAGTCGGCCGCGGCGATGCTCGAGATGGTGCGCTTCAAGCGGGAGACGGCATGAACGAGCACGCGCCGGTGTCGCGCCGCGGCCTGGCGCGCCGGCTGACGGTGCAGGCGCTGTACCAGTGGCTGGTCAACGAGACGCCGCCGGAGCGCATGCTGCAGCAGTTCCGCGACGAGGACAGCCTCGGCCGCGCCGACGTCGACTATTTCAAGGCGCTGATGCACGGCTGCGTGCGCGAGTCCGGCATGCTGGTCGACACCTTCCAGGAATACCTCGACCGCAAGCTCGAGCAACTGGACCCGGTAGAGCGCGCGGTGCTGATGCTCGGCAGCTACGAGCTGATGTTCTGCCCGGACGTGCCGTGGAAGGTCGTGGTCAACGAGTCGGTCAACCTGTGCAAGCTGTTCGGCGCCGAGGACAGCTACAAGTACATCAACGGCGTGCTCGACAAGGTGGCGCGCACCGTGCGGGCGACCGAGGTCGCCAACCAGCCGTAGGTCGGCAATCATTTGCCGAGATCACCGGCGGCATGGGAATGCCGCCCTACATTGGGAAGCAGATGGACGAATTCGAGCTGATCCGCCGCTACTTCGCGACGCTGACGCCGCCGCGCGACGACGTCGCGCTCGGCATCGGTGACGACGCTGCGCTGCTGACCGCGCCGCGCGGCCACGAGGTCGTGGTCACCACCGACACGCTGATCGCCGGCCGCCATTTCCCCGACGACACCGACCCGCAGGCGGTGGGCTGGAAGGCGCTGGCGGTGAATCTGTCGGACCTCGCGGCGATGGGCGCGGAGCCGCGCTGGTTCACGCTGGCGCTGACGCTGCGCATGGTCGATCCCGAGTGGCTGTCCGGTTTCGCCGCGGGCCTGGGCGCGATGGCGCGCGAGGTCGACGTGGCGCTGGTCGGCGGCGACACCACGCAGGGCGCGCTGTCGATCACGGTCACGGCGATGGGCACGGTGCCGGCCGGCAAGGCGATCAGGCGCTCCGGCGCCAGGGCCGGCGACACGATCTGCGTCACCGGCACGCTCGGCGATGCCGCGCTGGCGCTGCGGCTGGGGCAGGGCGAGGCCGGCGGTCGCGGCGAGGCGCGTTCGGCCGACCTCGAGCACTTGCGCGCGCGCCTGAACCGCCCGGTGCCGCGCGTCGCCGCCGGCGCGGCGCTGCGCGACCTCGCGCACGCGGCGATCGACCTGTCGGATGGCCTCGCCGGCGACCTGTCCCACATCCTCGAGGCCAGCGGCGTCGGTGCCGAGCTGCGCGCCAACAAGCTGCCGATGTCCCCGGCGTTCAAGAACCTGTCGGAGCCGGAAGACCGGCTCGAGCTGCAGGTCGCCGGCGGCGACGACTACGAGCTGTGCGTGTGCTTGCCGCCCGAGAACGTGGCGAAGCTGCGCAAGCGCTTCGACGTGCCGCTGACCGAGATCGGCAAGGTGGTCAAGGGCAAGGCGCTGACCGTGCTCGACGCCAAGGGCAAGAAGATCGCGATCGAGCCGTTCGGCTACCGGCACTTCAGCTAAAAAGGGGTCAGGTTCACTTATTTTTCTTCCGAGGTGCAATAAATGAACCTGACACCTTTTTTGCGACGGCCGCAGGACCAGGCGTCGCGCCCGCCGGCGAAGCTGGTGCTCTCCACGCCGGAGCACATGGTCGCCTTCGGTTTCGGCGCCGGACTGTCGCCGTTCGCTCCGGGCACGGTCGGCACGCTGCTGGGCGTGGCGGTATGGGTGCTGGTGTGCTGGATGCCGTGGCCGGCCTACCTGATGCTGGTGGCGGCGCTGTTCGGCGTCGGCGTGTTCGTCTGCGGCCGCAGCGCGAAACTGCTCGGCGTGCCGGACCACAGCGGCATCGTGTTCGACGAAGTGGTGGGCTTCCTGGTCGCGGCCGCGTCGATCCTGCCGGGCCAGAGCACCGCGGCCGGCCCGCTGTGGATGTGGCTCGTGGCCGCGTTCGTGCTGTTCCGCTTCTTCGACATCGTCAAGCCGCCGCCGATCCGCCAGCTCGATCGCTCGATGCACGGCGGCCTCGGCATCATGCTCGACGACTTCGTCGCCGGAATCTTTGCCGGCGTCGTGCTCGGGATCGCGCGCTGGATGCTGTAAATTCCCGCCTTCGCGGGAACTCAAGGGATTACAGGGATGGCAAAGCAGATGGTGCGCATCGCCAACGGCCAGGGCTTCTGGGGCGACAGCCTGCTCGGGCCGATCCGGCTGGTCGAGGAAGGCCCGCTGGACTACCTGACGCTCGACTACCTGGCCGAAGTGACGATGAGCATCATGCAGAAGCTCAAGTCGCGCGATCCGAACGCCGGCTACGCCACCGATTTCGTCGAGATGCTTCGCCGCATCCTGCCGCGCTGCAAGGAGAAAGGCATCAAGGTAGTGGCCAACGCCGGCGGCGTGAATCCGCGCGGCTGCCTCGAGGCCATCCGCAAGGTCGTGCACGAGCTCAAGCTCAAGGGCGTGAAGGTCGGCATCGTCGAGGGCGACGACATCCTCGCGCAGCTGCCGGAGCTGATGAAGTCCGGCGAGGAGTTCACCAACCTCGATTCCGGCGCGCCGATCGACAGCGTGCTGTCGCGCCTGACCAGCGCGAATGTCTATATCGGCGCCAAGCCCATCGCCGAAGCGCTGGCGCAGGGCGCCGACGTGGTCATCACCGGCCGCGCCACCGATCCGTCGATCGTGGTCGGCCCGCTGCTGCACGAGTTCGGCTGGTCGCTCGACGATTACGACAAGCTCGCCGCCGGCACGATCATGGGCCACATCCTCGAGTGCGGGCCGCAGTGCACCGGCGGCAACTACACGCGCTGGCGCGAGGTGAAGGACTTCGCCCGCATCGGCTATCCGGTGTCGGAAGCGCGGCCGGACGGGACGTTCACCATCACCAAGCACGACGGCACCGGCGGCCTGGTCAACGTCGAGACCGTGACCTCGCAGCTGCTGTACGAGATGGGCGACCCGAAGCGTTACCTCGGCCCCGACTGCACCGCCGACTTCACCAGCATCCAGCTGGCGCAGGACGGCAAGGACCGGGTGACGGTCAGCGGCATCAAGGGCGCTGCGCCGACGCCGACCTACAAGGTGTCGATGTCCTACGCCAACGGCTACAAGATCGGCGGCATGCTGGTGGTGACCGGCCCCGACGCGGTCGAGAAGGCGCAGCTGTGCGCCGACGTCATCTTCAAGCGCATGGCGATGTACGGGCTGAAGATTCCCGAGAAGGATCGCTTCGTCGAGTTCGTCGGCACCAACGTCACTTACAAGGGCATCGTGCCGCCGCCCAACCAGCCGAGCGAGATCGTCATGCGCGTCGGCGCCAAGGGCCAGGACAAGAAGATGCTGGAGTTCCTCGGCCGCGAGCTGGCGCCTCTCGTCACGGGCGGACCGCCGGGCGTCACTGGATTTGCCGCGGGCCGCCCGAATGCGAGCGAAATCGTCGGCTACTGGCCGGCGCTGATCGATAAAAAGAAGGTCGCCACGCGCGTGACGGTAGAGGAGCTCTGACATGGCCCGCGTAAAACTGATGGATCTCGCCATCGCCCGCTCGGGCGACAAGGGCGCCGGCAGCAACGTCGGCGTCATGGCCAATACGCCGGCGATCTACGAGTTCCTGGTCAAGCACCTGACCGTCGAGCGGGTGCAGCAGCACTTCCGCGAGATCAACTTCGGCAAGGTCGACCGCTACGAGGCGCCCAACCTGCGCTCGCTGAACTTCATCCTGCACGACTCGCTCGGCGGCGGTGGCACCGAGACGCAGAAGACCGACGCCCAGGGCAAGGTCCACGGCCTGGCGATGCTGCACATGGAACTGGATGTGCCCGACTCGCTGCTGCGCTAGGTGTCATCCCGAGGCGCGAAGCGCCGAGGGATCTCGCTTTGAACGGCAAGATTCCTCGCTGGCGCCCGGAATGACACGATCATGATCCTCGACAAGCTGCGGGAGCAGGCGCGCGCGCGCCCGCGCCGCGTGCTGCTGCCCGAAGCCGGCGATCCGCGCGTGCTCGAGGCGGCGCGCATGCTCGAAGCCGGCAAGCTCGCCATCCCCTTGCTGCCGGACGCGCCCGAGCTGGCGAAGTTCGAGGGGCGCGTCGACGACACCCTGGCCGTCGTGCTGGCCAAACAGGGTGTCGAGGCAGTCGAGCAGGCGCGCAAGGACCCGTTGCAGCGCGCCGCCGTGATGCTCAAGCTCGGCGCGGCCGATTGCGCGGTGTCCGGCTCGCTGGCCACCACGGCACAGGTGTTGCGCTGCGGCCTGCGCGGCGTGGGCCTCGCGCCGGGCGTCAAGCTGGTGTCGAGTTTCTTCCTGATGGAGCTCGCCGATCGCGTGCTCACCTACGCCGACTGCGCCGTGGTGCCGGATCCCAACGCCGAGCAGCTGGCGCAGATCGCCGTGGCCAGCGCGGCCAGCCACCAGCGGCTCACCGGCGAGGCGCCGAAGGTCGCGATGCTGAGCTTCTCCACGCGCGGCTCGGCCGAGCACGCGCGCGTCGCCAAGGTGCGCGCCGCGCTGGAGATCGCGCGCAAGCTGGCGCCGGAGCTGGCCATCGACGGCGAGCTGCAGTTCGACGCGGCCTGGGTCCCGGAGATTGCCGCGCGCAAGGCGCCGGGCTCCAGGGTGGCCGGGCAGGCCAACGTATTCGTGTTCCCGGACCTCGACGCCGGCAACATCGCCTACAAGATCACCGAGCGCCTCGGCGGCGCCACCGCGGTCGGGCCCATCCTGCAGGGCCTGGCCAGGCCGTGGATGGACCTGTCGCGCGGCTGCGTGGCCCAGGACATCGTCAACACGGCCGTGGTCGCCTCGGTGCTCGCCGGCTGAACCGACCGGCGCCGTCAAAACCACCATCCACGTTGTGCGAATCCCCATGTCGGTCGGGCCCGGGATGGGGCAGCATGGCGGCCGGGGGCTGGGGGCATCGGCTAGAATCGTCGTGCCCCCGGGGAGTGCAGCGTGACCGTCCAGCGCGATGTAATGGAGTACGACGTCGTCATCGTCGGCGGCGGCCCGGCCGGGCTGTCGGCGGCCTGCCGTCTCAAGCAGAAAGCGGCCGAGGCGGCCAAGGAGCTCTCGGTCTGCGTGGTCGAGAAGGGCTCGGAGGTCGGCGCGCACATCCTGTCCGGCGCGGTGTTCGAGCCGCGCGCCCTGGACGAATTGTTCCCCGACTGGAAAGCCAGGGGCGCGCCGCTCAAGACCGAAGTCAAACGCGACGACGTGTATTTCTTCCTCGGCGCGCAGCGCGCCGTGCGCGTGCCCAGCCTGTTCGTGCCGAAGACCATGCACAACGAGGGCAACTACATCATCTCGCTCGGCAACCTGTGCCGCTGGCTCGGAGCGCAGGCCGAGGCGCTCGGTGTCGAGATCTACCCGGGTTTCGCCGCCGCCGACGTCATCATCGACGACCGGAACATCGTTCGCGGCGTGGTCATCGGCGACATGGGCGTGGCGCGCGACGGCAAGCACAAGGACGGCTACACCGCCGGCATGGAGCTGCGCGGCAAGTACACGTTCTTCGCCGAGGGCTGCCGCGGCCACCTGGGCAAGCGGCTGATCCAGCACTTCAACCTGGCGCGCGACGCCGACCCGCAGCACTACGGCCTCGGCCTCAAGGAGTTGTGGCAGGTCGACGCCGGCAAGCACGAGCCGGGACTGGTGGTGCACGGCGCCGGCTGGCCGCTCGACAACGCCAATCCCGGCGGCTCGTTCCTGTACCACCTCGAGGACGGCAAGGTCGCGGTCGGCCTGATCGTCGATCTTTCCTACCGCAACCCCTACTTGTCGCCGTTCGACGAGTTCCAGCGCTTCAAGCACCACCCGGTGATCGCGCAGTACCTCGCGGGCGGCAAGCGCCTGGCCTACGGCGCGCGCGCCATCACCAAGGGCGGCTTCAATTCGCTGCCGAAGGTGGTGTTCCCGGGCGGCGCGCTGATCGGCTGCGACGCCGGCACGCTGAACTTCGCGAAAATAAAGGGCAGCCACACCGCGATGAAGTCCGGCATGCTCGCGGCCGAGGCCGCGGCCGACCACCTGTTCGGCGGCGGGCAGGGCGGTGACGAGCTGACCGCATATGTCGGGGCGTTCCGCACCAGCTGGCTGCACAAGGAGCTGCACGGCTCGCGCAACTTCGGCGCGTGGCTGCACAAGCTCGGCGCCATCGTCGGCGGCGCGATCAACTACATCGAGCAGAACTGGCTCGGCGGCAATGCGCCGTGGACGGTGCACGACCGCACGCCCGACCACGCGTGCCTGGTGCCGGCCGCGCAGGCCGCGCGCATCGAGTACCCGAAGCCGGACGGCGTGCTCAGCTTCGACAAGCTGTCGAGCGTGTTCCTGTCCAGCACCAACCACGAGGAGGACCAGCCGGTCCACCTCAAGCTGACCGACGCCGCGATCCCGATCGGCAGGAACCTGCCGCTGTACGACGAGCCCGCGCAGCGCTATTGCCCGGCCGGCGTGTACGAGGTGGTGCGCGACGGCGACAAGCCGCGGTTCCAGATCAACGCGCAGAACTGCGTGCACTGCAAGACCTGCGACATCAAGGATCCGGCGCAGAACATCACCTGGGTCGCGCCGGAAGGCAGCGGCGGGCCCAACTACGCCGGCATGTAGATGGGATAGGCTCCGGAGCCATGGACATCGGGATCATCGCGCTCATCGTCATCGCCGCCATCGTGGGCGGCGCGGCGTTCTTCGCGCGGCCGCGCAACGTGCTGCCGCTGGAAGAGCTGCTGATGCGGCTGCACTCGATCCAGAACGACGCCCAGCTCACCGCCGCGCAGAAGCTGCACCTGGCCGAGATCGCCTACCGCGGCTTCGAGGCCAACACCTTGTCGGTGATCGGTGGCGTGCACGACGTGTTCCCGGCCGCCTCGATCGTGATGAAGACCTCGTCGCGCAGCCTGCCGCTGATCGGCGTCGAGTTGAGCCGCGTCTCGCCCGAAGAGCTGCGCGCGTTCGACAAGGGCAAGGCCGTCACGCTGCGCGTGCGCCTGCCGGGCTGGGCGCACTACTCCGACATCGTCGGGTTGCCGGCAGGCTTCAAGGACGCGCGGCTGTTCTACGCCGGCCGCTGGTATGGCGTGAAGAGCACCTACCGCGTGCGCGATCCCAACGAGCCGCGCACCGGCGAGTATCCGCTCGACCAGAAGCCGGTGATGAAGACCGGCGAGCACAAGGTGCTCAAGAGCACCGGCGAGTTCAAGGCCTTGCCGCGCGGCCCGGGGCCGAAGACCGGCGAGTACCGGGTGGCCAACCCCGGACCCAGGACGCTTGAAGTGAAGATCGGCCGCCCGGACGATCCCAAGAGGGGTCAATGAAAGCACTCGTCGGCGTCAAGCGCGTGGTGGACTTCAACGTCCGCATCCAGGTCAAGCCGGACGGCTCCGGCGTCGTCACCGACGGCGTCAAGCACGCCATGAACCCGTTCGACGAGATCGCGATGGAGGAAGCGGTGCGCCTGAAGGAAAAGGGCAAGCTCACCGAGATCGTCGCCATCACCATCGGCGGCGCCAGGTGCGAGGAGACGCTGCGCACCGCGCTGGCCTTCGGCGCCGACCGCGCCATCCACGTCAAGGAAGAGGGCGAGGTGCAGCCGCTGACCGCGGCGCGCGCGCTGGCGGCGGTGTGCAAGAAGGAGTCGCCGCAGTTGGTGATGCTCGGCAAGCAGGCCATCGACGACGACAACAACCAGACGCCGCAGATGCTGGCGGCGCTGCTCGACTGCGCGCAGGCGACGTTCGCCTCGAAGGTCGAGGTGGACGGCGGCAAGGCCAGGGTCACGCGCGAGATCGACGCCGGCCTGGAGACGCTCGACATCGACCTGCCGGCGGTGGTCAGCACCGACCTGCGCCTCAACGAGCCGCGCTACCTCAAGCTGCCCGACATCATGAAGGCGAAGAAAAAACCCGTTGAGACGGTGACGCTGGCCGACCTCGGCGTGCAGGCCGCGGCGCCGGTCAAGCACGTCAAGACCGCCAACCCGCCGGTGCGCGGCAAAGGTGTGGTGGTGAAGACCGTGGATGAGCTGCTCGGGGCCTTGAAGCAGAAGGGGCTGGTGTCATGAGCAAGATCCTGATCGTCGCCCAGCACGCCGGCGGCAAGCTCAACGCCGGCACCGCCAAGGCCGTGAGCTGCGCTTCAAAGATCGGCGGTGACATCGAAGTGGCCGTGTTCGCCACCAGCGGCGCGGCGGTTGCCGCGGAAGCGGCCAAGCTCGCCGGCGTCAAGGCCGTACTGCAGGTCGACAATCCCGCCAACGACCACAACCTCGCCGCCGTGATTGCGCCGCAGGTGGCCGAGCTGGCCAAGGCGCGCGGCAGCTCGCACGTGCTCGCCGCCGGCAGCACCTTCGGCAAGGACCTGATGCCGCGCGTGGCCGCGCTGCTGGGCATGCCGCAGGTGTCCGAGATCATGGCGGTGCACGCGCCGAACAAGTTCGACCGGCCGACCTACGCTGGCAACGCCATCGTCACGGTCGAGACGACCGCCACGCCGGTGGTCGCCACCGTGCGCATGGCCTCGTTCCAGGCCGCGGGCGCGGGCGGCAGCGCGGCGGTCGAAAAAGCCACCTGCAGCGCGAAACTGCCGTCGCACACGCGCTTCGTCGGCATCGAATCGCACAAGAGCGAGCGGCCGGACCTGCAGTCCGCCGCGCGCGTGGTGTCGGGCGGCCGTGCGTTCGCCTCGGGCGAGAACTTCACCAAGCTGCTCCTGCCGCTGGCCGACAAGCTCGGCGCCGGCGTCGGCGCCTCGCGCGCCGCGGTGGACTCGGGCTTCGTGCCGAACGACTGGCAGGTCGGCCAGACCGGCAAGATCATCGCGCCGGAGCTGTACGTCGCCATCGGCATCTCGGGCGCGATCCAGCACCTCGCCGGCATCAAGGACGCGCGCACGATCGTCGCCATCAACAAGGATCCCGAGGCGCCGATTTTCGAGGTGGCGGACCTCGGCCTGGTCGGCGACCTGTTCCAGATCCTTCCCGAACTGACGTCGAAGCTATAAGGGTGTCATCCCGAGCGTAGCGAGGGATCTTGCTGTTACAGCGAGATCCCTCGTCGCCTCGCTCCCCGGGATGACACGAGGGAGAACGCGTGGGCTACAACTCCGTCTTCAAGCCCGGCCTGTTCACCGGCCAGACCGTCATCGTCACCGGCGGCGGCTCGGGCATCGGGCGCTGCACCGCGCACGAGCTCGCGTCGCTTGACGCCTTCGTCGTGCTGGTCGGCCGCAAGCAGGACAAGCTCGACCGGGTCGCCGCCGAGATCCGCGAGGACGGCGGGCAGTGCGGCAGCGTCGCGTTCGACATCCGCGACGAGGACGCGGTCAAGGCCGGCATCAGGCAGGTCGTCGCCGAGCGCGGCGCCATCCACGGCCTCGTCAACAACGCCGGCGGCCAGTACCCGTCGCCGCTGACGATGATCAACAAGAAGGGCTGGGAGGCGGTGGTCGCCAACAACCTGACCGGCGGCTTCCTGGTCGCCCGCGAATGCTTCACGCAGTCGATGAAGAAAAACGGCGGCGCGATCGTCAACATCATCGCCGACATGTGGGGCGGCATGCCCGGCATGGCGCACAGCGGCGCGGCGCGCGCCGGCATGCTGAATTTCACCGAGACCGCGTCGGTCGAGTGGGCCTCGAGCGGCGTGCGCGTCAACGCGGTGGCGCCCGGCTGGATCGCTTCGAGCGGCCTCGACCAGTACGACCCTGCCTTCGCCAAGGAAGTCATCGGCAAGCTCAGGCACTCGGTCCCGGCCAAGCGCCTCGGCGAGGAAGCCGAAGTCAGCGCCGCGATCGTGTTCCTGCTGTCGCCGGCCGCGGCCTACGTCAGCGGCGCCTGCCTGACCGTGGACGGCGGCTCGTCGCGCAACAGCCGCATCTTCCCGCTGGCCGAGCACGACAAGAGCAAGCCGTTCCGGGGCTTCCACCGGGCGGTGAAGCCGAAAGCGGTTGGTTGATGTCGTCCCCGCGGACGAGGGGACCCAGAACTGGATTCCCGCTTACGCGGGAATGACGGATTTCCCGGCCACCGCCCGCTCGCAGAAGGTCACGATCGCGGCGACCAGCTTGTCCTTGTCGCGCACCGCGCGCGCCGCGATCGGCCCGACCAGCGCCTCGGTGAAGGCGCCGAAGATGCAGGCCGCGGTCACGTCGAGGTCCTGCTGCGGGAACTCTCCGCCCGCGATGCCGTCGCGCACGATGCCCTGGTAGACCTCGGTCAGCGCGCGGCGGGCGCGCAGGCGCGCCGATTCGACCCGCGCGTCGGCCGGCTCGGCGATGAAGGCGTAGGAAAGGTGCGGCCCTTCCAGCGCGCGGCGCACGAATGATTCGACCGCCCGGCGCAGGCGCTGCGCCGCGGTGCCGGGCTGCCGTGCGATCTGCTGGAGGATCTCGATCTCGTGGCCGACCGCGTCGCGCAGCACCTCGATGAACAGGTCGGTCTGCGATGGGAAGTACTTGTAGATCGCGCCGGTCGACAGCCCGGCCTCGGAGGCGACCTCCGCCATCTGCGCCTCGCGCAGCCCGCCCCTGGCGATCAGTGAACGCGCGCCCAGCACGATACGCTCGCGGTTCTCCGCCAGCCGCTGCTTGACGCGCCTCGTACGCCGGTAGGCCATGGAGTGAATTGTGCTTCACTTTTTGCCAGCAAGCCACTAGACTGCCGGCTCTGGCCCTGGAATGGGGAATGGGGACGTGCCGGGCATCGAATCCAGAATCGACACCAACAGCGCGCAGTTCAGGCAGAACCGCGAGGACCTGCTCGCCAAGATCGCCGAGTTCCGCGCCATCGAGGCCAGGGGCCGCGCCGAGGAAGAGAGCAAGCGCGAGAAATTCCACAAGCGCGGGCAGCTGCTGCCGCGCGAGCGCGTGCACCTGATGCTGGATCGCGGCTCGCCCTGGCTCGAGCTGCAGACGCTCGCCGGCTACAAGCACCACGACGACAAGGACGGCTCGCTGGCCGGCGGCAACACCATCATCGGCATCGGCTATGTGTCCGGCACGCGCTGCATGGTCAGCGCGTCCAACTTCGCCATCAAGGGCGGCACGATGACGCCGTGGGGCGTGCAGAAGGGCTTGCGCATCCAGGAGATCGCCCTGGACCAGAAGCTGCCGACCGTGTCGATGATCGAGTCCGGCGGCGCCAATCTCCTGTACCAGGCCGAAGTGTTCATCCCGGGTGGCCGCACTTTCGCCAACCAGTGCCGCAAGTCCGCGGCCGGCCTGCCGCAGGTCACCGTGGTGCACGGCTCGAGCACGGCCGGCGGCGCCTACATGCCCGGGCTGTCGGACTACGTGATCATGGTGCGCAAGCGCGCCAAGGTGTTCCTCGCCGGGCCGCCGCTGCTGAAGGCCGCGACCGGCGAGGTGGCGAAGGACGAGGACCTGGGCGGCGCCGAGATGCACTCGCAGGTCTCGGGCGTCAGCGAGTACCTGGCCGAGAACGACTCCGACGGCATCCGCCTGGCGCGCGAGATCATGAAGTCGCTGGACTGGAACGCGGGCCGGCCGCGGCTGGAGCTGCTGCCGGTGCGCGCGCCCTTGTACGACATCGACGAGATCTGCGGCATCGTGCCGGTGGACTACCGCAAACCGTACGACTGCCGCGAGGTCATCGCGCGCATTGTCGATGGCAGCGAGTTCCTCGACTTCAAGCACGAGTACGACCAGCAGACCCTCTGCGGGCGCGCGGTCATCCACGGCCACCAGGTCGGCATCATCGGCAACAACGGCCCGATCACGGTGCGCGGCGCGACCAAGGCCGGCCAGTTCATCCAGCTGTGCTGCCAGGCCAATATTCCGATCATTTACTTGCAGAACACGACCGGCTACATGGTCGGCAGCGAGAGCGAGCAGGGCGGCATCGTCAAGCACGGCAGCAAGATGATCCAGGCCGTGGCCAATGCCACGGTGCCGCAGATCACCATCGTGATCGGCGCGAGCTTCGGCGCCGGCAACTACGGCATGTGCGGCCGCGGCTTCGGGCCGGATTTCATCTTCGCCTGGCCGAACTCGCGCACGGCGGTGATGGGCGGCGAGCAGGCGGCCAGGGTCATGAGCATCGTCACGCGCGACAAGTGGGCCAAGGAAGGCAAGGTCATGGGCCCGACCGACGAGAAGATGCTGGCGCTGATGGAGCAGAAGATCATCGAGCAGTTCGACCGCGAGTCCACCGCCTTCGCGGCGACCGCGCGGCTGTTCGACGACGGCATCATCGACCCCCGCGACACGCGCAAGGTGCTCGGCCTGACGCTGTCGGTGTGCAAGGAGGCGCGGCTGCGCCAGGTCCACCCGAACACCTTTGGAATCGCGAGGTTATAAAAAAGGGGACAGAACTATTTTCCCCCATAAATAGTTCTGTCCCCATTTATTCGAGGGAACATGCAGATTACGCAAGAACACCAGCAGGTCTTCGACACCACGAAGCAGTTCGTGGAGAAGGAGATCAACCCGCACGCCGCCGAGTGGGAAAAATCCGGCATGTGGCCGGCGAAGGAAATCTTCCGGAAGATGGGCGCGCTCGGCCTGCTAGGCATCAACAAGCCGGAGGACGTCGGCGGCCTGGGGCTCGACTACAGCTTCCAGGTGATGTTCGCCGAGGCCCTCGGCTACTGCAAAGTCGGCGGCATCCCGATGGCGATCGGCGTGCAGACCGACATGGCCACGCCGGCGCTGGCGCGCTTCGGCAACGATTACCTGAAGGACAACTACCTCAAGCCCGCGATCGCCGGCGAGCACGTCGCCTGCATCGCGGTCAGCGAGCCGGGCGCGGGGTCGGACGTCGCCGGCATCAAGACCACCGCGCGCCGCGAAGGCGGCGACTACGTGATTTCGGGCCAGAAGATGTGGATCACCAACGGCGCGCAGGGCGACTGGGCCTGCCTGCTGGCCAACACGGGCGAGTCCACGGCCGCGCGCCACTCGAACAAGTCGTTGATCGTCGTGCCGCTCGACGCCAAGGGCATCGACCGCAAGACCAAGCTGGAGAAACTCGGCCAGCGCTCGTCGGACACCGCCATCATCTTCTTCGACGACGTGCGCGTGCCGGCGCGGCACCTGATCGGCGAGGAAGGCAAGGGCTTCGTCTACCAGATGCAGCAGTTCCAGCACGAGCGCCTGTTCCTGTCGGCCAGCATCCTGGCATCGATGGACACGTGCATCGACGAGACTGTCAAGTACACCGGCCAGCGCAACGCCTTCGGCGCGCCGATCCTGCACAACCAGTACGTGCACTTCCGGCTGGCCGAGCTCAAGACCGAGATCGAGGCGGCGCGCGCGCTGACCTACCGCGCCACCGAGGAACTGCTGGCCGGGCGCGACGTCACGCTGCTGGCGTCGATGGCCAAGCTCAAGGCCGCGCGCGTGGCGCGCGAGGTGACCGACAGTTGCCTGCAGTACTGGGGCGGGCAGGGCTTCATGTGGGAGAACCCGATCTCGCAGTACTTCCGCGACCTGCGGCTGCACTCGATCGGCGGCGGCGCCGACGAGGTCATGCTGGCCATCATCGCCAAGAACCTCGGCATGGCGCCGGGGAGGAAGAAATAGTCGTCGTCCCCGCGCAGGCGGGGACCCAGTTGTTCATAACGAGAAGGATCGTTCTACGGTCCCGGAGGTGAAAGTGGAGAAGGAGCCATGCGTCTACATGCTGGCGAGCAGGCGTAACGGGACGCTGTATGTCGGAGTCACGTCAGAGTTGCCGAAGAGGATTTGGCAGCACAAGGAAGGGCTGGTGGACGGCTTACTTGTGTGGTTTGAGCGGCACGACTCCATGGAGTCAGCCATTACACGTGAGAAGCAACTGAAGAGGTGGAACCGGATGTGGAAGCTGCGCGAGATCGAGCTGTTAAATCCGGAGTGGAAGGACCTATATGACTCGATTTGCCACTGAAAACTGGGCCCCCGCCTTCGCGGGGGCGACGAGGCCATGAACCTCCCCGAAACCGAAGACCTGCTGCTGAACCTCGACGGCGGCGTGCTGCGCGTGACGTTCAACCGCCCCGACAGCCGCAACGCGCTGAGCGTGGCGATGCTGGCCGAGATCGTGGCGGTGTTCGACGCGGTGCGCGATTCGCGCGAAGTGCGCGTCATCGTCATGCGCGGCGCCGGCGGCAACTTCTGCGCCGGCGGCGACATCAAGGACATGGCCAGCGTGCGCCAGGCCCAAACCCAGGCGAGCGGCAAGGCCGGCGACGGCGCCGACCCGGCCGCGAGCTACAACCGCAAGTTCGGCGCCATGCTGCGCAAGGTCAACGAGGCGCCGCAGGCGACGATCGCGATCTGCGAGGGCGCCGTGCTCGGCGGCGGCTTTGGCGTGGCCTGCGTGGCGGACGTCGCCTTCGCCCACGCCGATGCCAGCTTCGGCCTGCCGGAGACCGGCCTGGGCATCGTCCCGGCACAGATCGCCCCATTCGTGGTCCAGCGGATCGGGCTGTCGGAAGCCCGGCGCCTCGGCGTCTGCGGCGGCCGCTTCAAGGGCGAGGAAGCCAGGCGCATCGGCATCGTCCACGAGGTGTTCCGCGACGAGGCCGCGCTGAAGGCCCTGCTGGACGACACGCTCAAGCAGATCCTGCGTTGCGCGCCGAACGCCAACGCGGTCACCAAGGAACTGATGCTCAAGGTCGGGACCACGGAGCTCGACCCGTTGCTGGACTACGCGGCCAGGCGCTTCTCCGAGGCCGTGCGCAGCGCCGAAGGCGCGGAGGGGACGGCCGCGTTCATCGAGAAGCGCTTGCCGAAGTGGACCCGTTAATAGGAGACATCCATGACCCAACAGCAGAAGAAAATCGGAATCGTCGCCGGCATCCTGCTCGCGGCCTGGCTGGCGCTGTTCTTCTCGAACAAGGGCCTGCTGGTGTGGAGCGACAAGCCCGACGGCGACGCCAAGGTGGGCATGATGAAGTGCCATTACTTCACCGGCACGGGCACCGTCGAGAAGCAGTTCCTGTTCTCGGAGCAGGGATTCCTCGGCCGGCAGGCCTGCCCGAGGACGGTGGATCTGAAATGAACAACAACGTCATTCCCGCGAAGGCGGGAATCCAGCCTCAGAACTGGGCCCCCGCCTGCGCGGGGGCGACAGAATGACGCGCTTCACCAAGGTCCTGGTCGCCAACCGCGGCGAGATCGCGGTGCGGGTGATTCGCGGCGCCAGGAAGATGGGCTACCGCACGGTCGCGGTCTACAGCGACGCCGACGCCGACTCGATGCACGTGCACGAGGCCGACGAGGCGGTGCGGCTGGGCCCGCCGCCGGCGAAGGAGTCGTATCTCTCGATCGAGAAGATCATCGCCGCGGCGAAAACCAGCGGCGCGCGGGCGATCCATCCCGGCTACGGGTTCCTCAGCGAGAACGCTGCGTTCAGCCAGGCCTGCAAGGACGCCGGGCTGGTCTTCGTCGGCCCCGACGCGGAGTCCATCGAGAAGATGGGCAGCAAGAGCGCCGCCAAGGAGCGCATGCTGAAGGCGCGCGTGCCGTGCGTGCCCGGTTACCAGGGGCCGGAGCAGTCGGACGAGCAGTTGCTCAAGCACTGTCACAAGGTGGGACTGCCGGTGATGATCAAGGCCGCGGCCGGCGGCGGCGGGCGCGGCATGCGCCTGGTCGAGGACGAGAGCCAGCTGCTCGAGGCGATCAAGTCCGCGCGCAGCGAGGCCGCGAATGCTTTTGGCAGCGGCGAGCTGCTGGTCGAGAAGGCCGTGGTCGACGGCCGCCACGTCGAGATCCAGGTGTTCGGCGACCGCCACGGCAACGTCGTGTTCCTGGGCGAGCGCGACTGCTCGATCCAGCGCCGCAACCAGAAGGTCGTCGAGGAAGCGCCGTCGCCGGCGGTGGACGAGAAGCTGCGCAAGGCGATGGGGCAGGCGGCCTGCGCCGCCGCCAAGGCCGTGGACTACGTCGGCGCCGGCACCGTCGAGTTCCTGCTCGGCCGCGACCAGCAGTTCTACTTCCTCGAGATGAACACGCGCCTGCAGGTCGAGCACCCGGTGACCGAGCTGGTCTACGGCGTCGACCTGGTCGAATGGCAGCTGCGCGTGGCCCAGGACGAGAAGCTGCCCCTCACCCAGGAAGAAATCCTCGCGCGCAGGAAGGGCTGGGCGATCGAAGTGCGGCTGTGCGCCGAGGATCCGGCGCAGGACTACCTGCCGCAGACCGGCCGCGTGCTGCGCTGGCGCGCGGCGGACGGCGTGCGCACCGATACCTACCTCCGTGACGGCGTCGAGATCAGCCCGTTCTACGACTCCATGCAGGCCAAGGTCATCGCCTGGGGCGAGGACCGCGAGGCCGCCCGCATGCGCCTGATCCACGCGCTCGACGACACCCTGCTGCTCGGCGTGGCCTCCAACCGCGACTATTTGCTGGACGTGCTGCGCACCGAGGCCTTCGCCTCCGGCGACTTCAGCACCGCCTTCGTCGGCACGCATTTCCCGCAGGAGCAGCTCAAGGCGGCCCGCCCCAGCGCGCGCCAGCTGGCGCTCGCCGCGATCGCGCTGTACCAGGACGAGGCGCAACGCCTGCTGGCCGACACCGGCCTGACCGACGACTACATGGGCTGGCACAACTCGCACGAGACGCCGGCCGAGTTCAGGCTCAAGTGGCGCGAGCGCGAGCTGATGCTCGAGGTGCTGGTGCACGACGGCCACCTGTTCACCACCGAGGTCGGCAGCACGAAAGTGACAATCGACGTAGTCGATTGTCATCCCGAGCGCAGCGAGGGATCTTGCTTTGGCTCCTTCGACTACCTTGCCGACGGCATCCGCGCCCGGGCCCACTACGCGCGCCACGCCGACCAGGTCTTCGTCTGCGCCGACGGCCGCACCTTCGGCTTTACCGATCGCACCTACGCCCCGGCCGAGGCCAGCGGCGCGGGCTCCGACGGGCGCATCACCGCGCATTCCGACGGCAAGATCGTTGCGGTGCACGTGCGTCCCGGCGATGCGGTGAAGAAAGGCCAGACGCTGGTGGTGCTCGAGGCGATGAAGATGGAGTTCCAGCTCGCCACGCCGGTCGACGGCAAGGTCGAATCGGTGAGCGTGGCGGCCGGCGCCCAGGTCAAGGGGCGCCAGCTGCTGGTGCAGGTGACGCCGGGATAGGGTCGTTCAGGTAGCAGCAAGGTTCGGCTGCTAGGTAGAGTGCGAAGCCAAACGGGGCAACCATGAGCCGCATCGACGTGACCTCACCTTCGCGGTGTCCGACAGCCACGGCCATTGGCCTGCTCGCCGGCCTGGCGGCGGGCGCCTGCGCGACCGGCGCCGGCGCCCAGTACTTCGGCGGCAACAAGGTCCGCTACGAGAACCCCGAGTTCCGCGTGCTCGCCAGCGAGCACTTCGACGTCTACACCTATCCCGAAGCCGACGCCGGCGCCGCCGAAGCCGCGGTCCTGATGGAACGCTGGTACCGGCGCCTGGAGGACGCGCTCGACCACGAATTGAAGGGCCGCCAGCCGCTGATCCTGTACGCCGGCCATCCGCAGTTCCGCCAGACCAACGCCACGCCGGGCGAGATCGGCGAGGGCACCGGCGGATTCACCGAGCTGTTCAAGCGGCGCATCGTGCTGCCGCTGGCCGGCACCGGCGCCGACAGCGACCACGTGCTCGGCCACGAACTGGTGCACGCCTACCAGTTCGACGTCGCGCGCAAGCTGGCGGAGGACCCGTCCGGCAAGGTCAAGCGCGCCTCGGCGCTGAGCCTGCCGCTGTGGTTCATCGAGGGCATGGCCGAGTACCTCTCGCTAGGCTCCGACGACACCCACACCGCGATGTGGATGCGCGATGCGATCTGGCACAAGGACCTGCCGACCCTCGAGCGGCTCAACAGCCCGAAGTACTTCCCGTACCGCTACGGCCACGCCTTCTGGGCCTACGTCGCCGGCCGCTTCGGCGATGCCGCGGTGCCGAGGCTGCTGCGCACCGCCTGCGCCACCGGCGACGTCCTGAGCGCGGTCCGCAAGGAACTCAAGATCGACGCCAAGCAGCTGTCGAAGGACTGGCACGAGGCGCTCACGCAGGAGTTCGGCCCCGCGGTCGCGTCGGCGCACGACGCCAAGGATTACGGCCGCGTGCTGATCCGCGCCAAGCGCGGCAAGGGCTCGATCAACCTGAGCCCGGTGCTGTCGCCGGACGGCAAGAAGCTGCTGTTCTTCTCGGAGCGCTCGCTGTTCTCGATCGAGCTGTACGTGGCCGACGTCGAGACCGGCGAGGTGCTGCGCTCGATCACCCGGTCCGTCACCGATCCGCACATCGACAGCCTGCAGTTCCTGCAGTCGTCCGGCACCTGGAGCCCCGACAGCAAGCGCGTCGCCATCGGCGGCGTCGGCGCCGGCCGCCCGATCCTGACCATCGTCGACGCCGAGAGCGGCGACACGATCGAGGAGCATCGCTTCGACAAGTTTGCCGAGGTACTGCACCCGGCCTGGTCGCCCGACGGCAAGAGCATCGCTTTCGCCGGCAACGTCGGCGGCGTGCTGAACCTGCAGCTGTTCGACCTCGAGAGCAAGACGCTGCGCGCTCTGACCACCGGCCCGGCCGCGGCGATGCAGCCGGCCTGGTCGCCGGACGGCAGGCAGCTGGCCTTCGTCACCGACCGCTTCACCTCGGATTTCAAGCAGCTCGGCTACGGCGACTTCCGCATTGCGCGACTCGACCTCGCCAGCGGCGCCGTCACCCCGGTGCCCGGGCTCGAGGACGGAACCAACAGCAATCCGCAGTGGAGCCCGGACGGCAATTCCGTGTACTTCCTGTCCGGCGCGCGCGGCGGCAAGGACCTGTACCGGGCCGACCTCGCCACCGGCGCGATCGAAGTGCTGACCGAGCTGATCACCGGCATCACCGGCATCGCCAAGCTGTCGCCGGCGCTGTCGATCGCCTCGCAGGGACCGCTGCGGGTCGCCGGCAGCGTCTACAGCAAGGGCATGTACGCGATCTACCTGTTCGACAAGCTGCAGCCGCGTCCGGTTACGGCGAAGCCCGATCCGTCCGCGCCGCGGCCCGGCCAGCTGCCGCCGCGCCAGCGCGTCGAGCCCAGGATCGACCGGCTGCTCGCCGAGCGCGTGCCCGCGGTCGAGGACGTCAAGGTCGAGGCCCGGGAAGTGAAGCGTGGCCTGTCGGTGGACTATGCGACCCAGGTCAGCGCCGGCGTCGGCACCAGCACGACGGCCGGCAGCGTCTACGGCGGCGGCCTCGCGCTGTACTGGAGCGACATGCTGGGCGACCACAACCTGCTGACGGCGTTCCAGGCCGAAGGCACCAGCGAAACGATCACGCGCAACCTGTCCGCGCTGCTGGCCTACGAGAACCGCGAGCACCGCCTGCGCTGGGGCGGCGCGCTGGGCCAGGTGCCGAGCGTGTCGGTGGCCTACGGCAGCGAAGCCAACTGCCAGTTCGAGCCCGGATTTCCCTGCGATTACCTGATCCGCCAGTGGACGATCAACCGCGAGCTTGCCGGCCGGCTGGCCTACCCGCTGACGCGGTCTGACCGCGTCGAGGCGTCGCTGGGCTACCGGCACATCAGTTACTACCAGGACGCGCTGGTGAACGTCTACGACCCCGGCTCGGGACTGGTGATCGGGACGGGGACCGTCGAGCTGTCCGCGCCGGACTCGATCGAGATCTATCCGATCGGCCTCGCTTACGTGCACGACACGTCGGTGTTCGGCGGCACCGCGCCGGTGCTGGGCAACCGCTACCGCCTCGAGCTCGGTGGCACCGTCGGTAGCCTGGACTTCTATTCGCCGCTGATCGACTACCGCCAGTACTACCGGCCCTTCGAGTACCTGTCGCTGGGCGGCCGCTTCATGCACTACGGGCGCTACGGCCGCGATGCCGAAGACCAGCGCCTCGGCCAGGTCTACATCGGCAACTGGACGCTGGTGCGCGGCTACAACTACAGCTCCTTTGGCCTGGACGAGTGCGACGACCCGACCGGCCAGACCTGCCCGGTGTTCGACCAGCTGTTCGGCAGTCGCATGGCGCTGGCCTCGGCCGAGGCGCGCGTGCCGGTGTTCGGCGCGCTGGGGCTGGTGCGCACGCCCGCGGTGCCGCCGATCGACATCGCCGCGTTCTACGACGCCGGCGTGGCCTGGACCCGTGACATCGAGCCGAGCTTCCTGGGCGGCGACCGCGACCTGGTGCGCAGCTACGGCGCCAGCATCCGGCTCAATTTCTTCGGGGCGCTGGTGCTGCAGTGGAGCTACGTCAACCCGCTCGACCGCCCGAACCAGGACTGGTACTGGGAGTTCATCATCGCCCCGGGCTTCTGATTCAAAGGTGTCAGACACCTTTGAGCGCGGCGGCGACGATCTGGTCCTTCGACGGCATCGTCACGGTCGAGGCGACGCCCAGCGGGATGAACGAGTCCTCGGCGGTCAGGCGCGACAGCCGGTCCGATTTCCAGCCGCGCTCGACCAGGCCGGTGACCAGCTCCTCGCTGAGCGAGCCGCTGCGCCTGCATTCGTCGACGATCAGCACGCGCTTGCAGTCCTTCACCGCCTTCAGCACGGCATCGTGGTCAATGGCGGTGAGCCAGCGCAGGTCGACCAGGCGCGCCTTCACGCCGTTGGCCTCGATCTCGGGCAGGGCCTGGCGCGACAGGTACATGCCGTTGCCGTAAGTGACGATGGCGAGGTCCTCGCCGTCGCCGTGCACGCCGAGCTTGCCGACCGGCAGCCGGTGGTCCGGGCCCGGATCGGCAAAAGTCCATAGCCCGTCGTCGGGCTGGTGCAGGTCGCGCGTGTGGTACAGCGCGATCGGCTCGAGGAAGATCACCACGCGCTGCTCCTCGTCGGCCAGCCGGATCGCCTCCTGCAGCAGGCCGACCGCGTCGGCGCCGTTGGACGGGCAGCACACCAGCAGGCCCGGGATGTCGCGCAGCACCGCGATCGAGTTGTCGTTGTGGAAGTGGCCGCCGAAGCCCTTCTGGTAGCCCAGGCCGGCGACGCGCACCACCATCGGGTTGGTGAACTGCCCATTACTGAAGAACGGCAGCGTCGCCGCCTCGCCGCGGATCTGGTCCTCGGCGTTGTGCAGGTAGGCGAGGTACTGGATCTCGACCACGGCCAGCAAATTGTTGTGGGCGATGCCGATGCCGAGGCCAAGAATCGTCTGCTCGTCGAGCAGCGTGTCGATCACGCGGTGCGCGCCGTGCCTCTGCTGGAGCTTGATGGTCAGGCCGTAGACGCCGCCCTTGGCGCCGATGTCCTCGCCGGCCATCACCAGGTGCGGCTTGGTGGCGAGCGCGCGGTCGAGCGTGGCGGTAATCAGGCGGGCGAGGGTGGTCTTGTCCTTCGATGGCGCCGGCGCCGGCCGCGAGGCCACCGGCGGCTTGCGCGACGGCGGGACGATCGACGCCATCACGTCCTTCACCGTGCGCAGCTTGGGCCGCGCGATCGCTTTCTCGGCGACGGTGCGCACGTTGGCGCCGATGGCGTCGTAGCGCTCGAGGATCTCCGCGGCGCCCAGCGCGCCGTGCTCGAGCAGCAAGGCGGCGCTGAACAGCAGCGGGTCGAGTTTCTCCTGCGCCTCGATCTGCGCCGGCGAGAGATAACCTTCCTGCGCGTCGGCGCCAGCGTGGCCCATCAGGCGCACGCAGCCCATGTGCAGGAACACCGGCTTGCCGCGGCGCGCGAGGCGCTCGCCCTGCCGCGCGGCGCGCAGCGTGTCGAGCAGGTCGAGGCCGTCGCAGGCCACGTACTGGATCGCCGGCCAGCGCCGCACCGTGGCCTCGACCCAGCCGGCTGGCGTCGGCACCGAGACACCGAGGCCGTTGTCCTCGCACACGAAAATCAGCGGCAGCGGAACACTTTGATACGCGATCCAGGCCGCGGCGTTCATCGCGCCCTGCGCGGTGGAATGGTTGAGCGAGGCATCGCCGAACGAGCACACCACCACGCTGTCGGCCGGCCAGGCGCTCGGCACTCCGAGTCGCTTCGCCAGCGGCATGCTGTAGGCGGCGCCGACCGCCTTGGGCAATTGGGAAGCGATCGTGCTGGTCTGCGGCGGCACCGTCAGCGGCTTGCTGCCGAGCACCTTGTGGCGGCCGCCGGCGATCGGGTCGTCGCTCGAGGCCACGAACGACAGCAGCATGTCGTAAACGATGTCGATGCCCGGCACCTGCTTGCTGCGCTGGATGAAGAACGGCGCGTCGCGGTAGTGCAGCATCGCCGGGTCGGTGTGGCGCAGCGCCTTGGCGATGGCGGCGTTGCCTTCGTGGCCGGAGCTGCCGATGGTGTAGAAGCCCTGCTTGGCCGCGCTCATGCGGCGCGCGTGCAGGTCGAGCTGGCGCGACAGCACCTGCGTCTCGAACAGCTCGATCAGTTCGGCCTTGGTGATGCCGGCGTCGGCGAGGCTCCAGTCGTGGCGCGGGCGGGGCAGCGTGCCGTCGCGCACGGACGCCTTGAAGCGTTGCTCCAGCGTGACGCCGCTCGCACTGTTCGGCGCCGGGCTGGGGGGACCCCCGGGACCTGGCATGCCGCGAAGTTTACAGAGTGACGGTCACCGTTGGCGGGCCTTCGGTCCACGGCGGCATCGGCGCGACCAGCCGCGGGCTCATGGCGCCCTGCACGTCGCCGAGGTACTCCGCCGCGTCGTTCCAGTCGCGGCTGGCGCGGGTCAGCTCGTCCTTGGTGCGGCCGACGAAGTTCCACCACATCAGGATCTGCTCGGTGAACGGCGCGCCGCCGACCAGCACGAAGCCGGCATCGCCGGCGCCGGTGACGATCGGCAGGCCGTTGCGTCCGGGCGGCAGGTAGACCAGCGAGCCGGGAATGATGCGCTGGCCGGCGATCTCGGCGCGGCCGTAGGTCACGATCGCGCCGTGTTCCCACTCGGGCTTGAGCGGCAGCGTGGCGACCGCCCCGGCCGGCGCGACGATGTGCGCGCCCACCAGCGGCGAGTGGACGCCGGCCGGTGAGCGCTCGCCCATCATCTCGCCGGCGACCAGGCTGACCTTGAGGCGGTTGGACCGGATCAGGGGCACCTTCGGGTGGTGCTCGAAGGCCGGCGCCATGTGGCGCGCGAAATCCGGCAGCGCGATCCAGAACTGCACGCCGTGGACCTCGCCGCTGGCATCCGCCGGCGAGTCTTCCGAATGAGAGATGCCGCGGCCCGCGGTCATCAGGTTCACCGCGCCCGGCGCGATCCGCTGCGAGGTGCCGAGCGAATCGCGGTGGTGCAGCTCGCCCTTGAGCAGCCAGGTCACGGTCTGCAGGCCGATGTGCGGGTGCGGTCCGATGCGCATGCCCGGCGCGCGGGCCAGGTCCACCGGGCCGAAATGGTCGAGGAAGCACCAGGCGCCGACCAGGCGCCGGCCCTTGGTGGGCAGCGCGCGCCGCACGCGCATGCCTTCGCCGAGCTCGACCGTGGTCGCGTCGATGCGCTCTGGAATCACCGCTACCCCCGCAGCGTTGCCTTCCGTGCGGCCATTATGCGGGCTGCGCAGCCGCGCCGTTCAGGCCAGCTGCGTCGCGATCCGGATCGGCCCCGACAGCAGCTTGTGGGTCGGGCACTTGTTGGCCACCTCGAGCAGCCGCGCGCGCTGGTCCGCGTCCAGCGCGCCGTCGATCCTGATCTGCCGATCGAGCTCGGCCGCGCCGTCGGCCGGCTTGCCGCGCGCATCCTTGGTCACGGTCACTTCGATCGCCGTCACCGGCCACTTCTTGCGCTGCGCGTACATCTGGATGGTGATGGTGGTGCAGGCCGCGAGCGCGCCGCAGACCATCTGCGCGGGCGTGGGCCCGGTGTCGCCGCCGCCCACCGAGGCCGGCTCGTCGGCGTGCCAGCGGTGCACGCCGTCGGTGATCTCGACGCGCCAGGGCGTGGGGGTGGAGGTGACGGTGGCGTAAGCGGCCATGGATGGCTCCGGTTCGGGCTTGAGTGCGGCATGGTAAAACGGGCGGCATGAAAACCCACTCCGTAGTGATGCTCTCGGCCATCCTGCTGTCGCTGGCCTGCGTCCGCGCGTCGGCGGTCGACTCGCTGATCTACAACGTCAACGGCTACACCCTCGACAAGAACGGCGAGCTCAAGCGCTTCGACACCCTGTGGAAGCGCGACGGCAAGGTCGTGGCGATCGGCATGCAGGCCGAGATGACCAAAGACCTCGGAGAACTGCGAGAGGCGATCGCGAGAAACGGCGAGGGCAAGACCCTGCTGCCGGGCCTGATCGACGCGCACGGCCACATCATGGGGCTGGGTCACAGCCTGTCGCAGGTCGACCTGGTCGGCACGCGGAGCCTCGAGGATGCGCAGGAGCGCGTGCGCACCTATGCCAAGGCCAATCCGCAGGCCCGCTGGATCCGCGGGCGCGGCTGGAACCAGGAGATCTGGAAGCTCGGCCGCTTCCCGACCTCGGCCGAGCTCGACGGCGTGGTGTCCGATCGCCCGGCCTGGCTCAAGCGCGTGGACGGCCATGCCGGCTGGGCCAATGCCGCAACGCTGAAGCTGGCGGGCATCACCGCCGAGACCCGGGATCCGGAAGGTGGTCGCATCGAGCGCGACGCGCAAGGCAGCCCTACCGGCGTGCTGGTGGATGCCGCGATGGACCTGGTCGACGCGGTCGTGCCCAGGCCCACGCGCGAGGAATCCGAGGTTGCGCTCGCGGCGGCGATGAAACAGCTCGCCAGCGTCGGCTTGACCTCGGTGCACGACGCCGGCATCGATGCTGCAACGTTTGCGATGTACGAGGATTACGCCGCGAAGAACCGGCTCAGCCTGCGCATCAACGCCATGATTGGCGGCGCCGGTGAGGATTTCGATGCGATCGTGAAGCAGCGCCCGAAGGGCGACGACGGCAGCGGCTTCCTGTCGGTGCGCAGCGTCAAGCTCTACGCCGACGGCGCGCTCGGCAGCCGCGGCGCCGCGCTGCTCGAGCCCTACAGCGACAGCCCGGGCAACAAGGGCCTGTTGTTCCAGTCCGACCCGAGCCTGCAGGCCCAGGTCGACAAGGCCCTGCGCCACAAGATGCAGGTCTGCGTGCACGCCATTGGGGATGCGGGCAACCGCCAGGTGCTGGACGCGTACGCGCGCGCCAGGCTGCGCGGGGATGCGCGCCCGCGCATCGAGCACGCGCAGGTGGTGGGCCTGGCCGACATCGCGCGCTTCAAGGAACTGGGCGTGATCGCCTCGATGCAGCCGACCCACGCGACCTCCGACATGAACATGGCGGAAAAGCGCGTCGGGCCCGAGCGCATCAAGGGCGCATACGCGTGGCGGCGGATGTTGCAGGCGGGCGTGCGCCTCGCCGCGGGCTCGGACTTCCCGGTGGAATCGACCAACCCGTTCTGGGGCCTGCATGCCGCCGTGACGCGCCAGGATCACCACAACCTGCCCGAGGGCGGCTGGTATCCCGACCAGGCGCTCACCGTCAAGGAAGCCTTGCGCGCGTTCACGCTCGACGCCGCCTACGCCGGCTACCAGGAAAAGCAGCTCGGCAGCCTCGAGCCGGGCAAGCAGGCCGATTTCATCCTGGTGGATCGCGACATCTTCACCGCCGACCCCAAGACGCTGTGGCAGGCCAGGGTGCTGGAGACCTGGGTCGCCGGCCGCCGCGTGCATCCGCAGTAACGTGCACGACCGCAACGCGGCAGCCGACCGGCGCATGGCCGAGACCGGCCAATTGGTGAAGTACCTGCCGCGCATCCTGCTGTATCCCTTGAGCGGCCATGCGCTGGCGACGCTGGTGCTGCTCGGCTGCTTGCTGTTACTGGGCATGCAGAGCATCTTCGGCGTCGCCCTGCTCGCGATCACCGCGCCGTGGACTTTCCAGTACGCCGAGGCCGTCATCGAGCAGACCGCCAGCGGCCGCGCCACGCCGCCGCAGTTCGGCGGCGAGATGATCTTCCTCGGCAGCAACTTCAACGCCTTCCGGCCCCTGGTCGGCGTGGCGCTGGCGGTGTCGGGCCTTGCCGTGGCGCGCCAGTACGGCGCCGGCGCCGAGATCGCGGTGCTGGCGCTCACCGCGTTCCTGTTCCCGGCCTTCATGCTGGTGCTGACGGTCGACAACAAGCTGCTCGAAGCGCTCAATCCCTTCAGGCTGGGCAGCGTGATCCTCGCGGTGGGCGGGGTGTACTGGGTGCTGTGCCTGCTGCTGGCGCTTGCCGCAGTCGGCGTGGCCGTGTCGGTGAACAGCGGCGTGGAAGCCGTCGCCATCTTCGGATCGATCTACCTGTGGCTGGTGGCATTCCACCTGCTCGGCTACATCACCTTCCACCGCGCCGAGCAGCTCGGATTCGAGGTCAAGCATGGCGCGGTCACGGAGGCCAGCCGCGCCATGGAGCTGCAGGTCGAGCGGCTGGCGGCGGTAGTGCGCAACGTCGATGCGGCGCTGAACGCCAAGGACCTCGACGGGGCGGGGCGCGCATTGATCGCCGATCCGGGCGGGCCGGCCGATCCGCGCCTGTTCCACGAGGAGCTGTTCGAGCAGGTGCAGCGCCGGCGCAACATCGCGCTGGTGCACCTGCAGGGGCAGCGGCTGCTGGGCTTGCTGGTGCGCGAGAAGCGCCTGGCGCGCGCGCTCGACGTTGCCGAGACCTGTTTCGACGCGCATCGCGATTTCCAGCCCGACACGCCGGCGCAGGCCATCGCCCTGGCGGAGGCGGCGCTGCAGGCCCGGCGCGACGGGCTGTTCGCGCGGCTGACGCACGACGCCGCCACGCGCTACGCCGCCACGCCGGCGGCGGTGTCGCTGCAGTTCCTCGCCGCGAAGCACGCCTGCGAGCACCAGCGCGACGAGGCGCGCGCCCGCGAGTTGCTGCAGCCGCTGCTGGCGCAGACCGCGCACCCGCAGCACCGCCAGATCGCGGCGCTCGCGCGGATCCTCGGGCTGAAGTGAGGCGCCGGCCTAGAGCTTGACGAACCTCAGCGTCATGCGGTCCGACTCGCCGATGGCGAGGTACTTCTCGCGGTCCTGGTCCTTCAGGCGCAGCACCGGCGGCAGCGTCCAGACGCCTTCCGGGTGATCCGCGGTGTCCTTCGGATTGGCGTTGACCTCGGACTTGCCGACCAGCTTGAAGCCGGCCTTCTCGGCCAGCTCGATGACGTAGGCCTCGGTCACGTAGCCGCTCTCCTTCATCTGCTCGAGCGAGGTGCCGGGCTTGGCCCGATGCTCCACCACGCCCAGCGTGCCGCCCGGCTTCAACGCCGCGTTGAACGCCTTGAACATCTCGTTCTCGAACCCGCCGGCCACCCAGTTGTGGACGTTGCGGAAGGTCAGCACCAGGTCGGCAGTGCCGGCCGGGCAGGCATGCCAGCGCTCGGGCTTGCCCAGCTCGCTGACGATCACCTCCGAGTACAGGTCCGGCCGCTCGCCCATCTTGGTGGCGAAGTCGGCGTTGATGGTGCGCATGTACTGCGGCGTGCCGTCGGCCACCAGCGAGATGGCGAAGCCGGCGGCGTAGTACTGGCCGCCGTCCTTCAGGTACGGCGCGAGGATCTCGGTGTACCAGCCGCGGCCGGGCCAGACCTCGACCACGGTCTGGCCGGGCGCGAGCCCGAAGAACTCCAGCGTTTCCTTCGGATGGCGGTACTTGTCGCGCTCGACGTAGGCCGGCGTGCGGTGGTCGCCGGCGAGCACCGAGTCCAGCGTCGGGCCGGTGGCGGCGCAGCCGCCGAGGATCGCGGCGGCGAGGACTGCAAGGACGTGGCGTTTCATGGTTCGCCTTCGGGTGGTGCGAAGGCGACACCTTACATCCGATTACATCTGGCGGAACAGGTGCAGGTAGCTGCGGCTGACCGGCAGCACCTCGGCGCGGCCCTTGAGGTGGATCTGCGCGGTCTCGTCGCCGCGCGTGACGTGGTCGATCGAGCGCAGGTTGACCACCACCGAGCGGTGCACCTGGGCGAAGCGCCCGGCGTCGAGCTGCTCGAGCAGCTCCTTGAGCGGCGTGCGGATCAGGCCGTCGGCCGGCTTGCCGTCCGCGCCGCGCCAGGCCACCTGCGTGTACTTCTCGTCGGAGCGCAGGAAATCCACCTCGTCGATCGCCACCAGCCGCAGGTTCGGGCCGATCGACACGTGCAGCCAGCGCAGCCCGGCCGGCGAGCCGTCCTTGCGCAGCTTGCTGGCGAGCTGTTCGAGCAGGGCCTCGGCGTCGGCCGGCAGCGCCTGCGACGCGCGCAGGCGGTCCTTGAGGCGCAGGACCGTATCGGCCAGGCGCTTCTCCTCGACCGGCTTGACCAGGTAATCGAGCGCGCCGGTCTCGAAGGCCTTCACCGCGTACTTGTCGAAGGCGGTCACGAACACGAGCTGCGCGCGCCGGCCGATGTAGCGCGCGGCCTCGACGCCGGACAGGCCCGGCATGTGCACGTCGAGGAAGCAGACGTCGGGCTTGTGCGCCTCGAAATGCTCCACCGCCTCGCGGCCGTTGCGGGCCTGGGCCACGACTTTCAGCTCGGGCCAGGCCTCGGCCAGCATGCGCGCCAGCGCCTTGCGCAGCAGCGGCTCGTCGTCGGCGATGAGTGCCGTTGGCACGCGCGCGCTCAAGACACTGGATCCCGGCTTTCACCGGGATGACGTTGTGCGGGGAACGACAACTCGGCCAGCACGCCACGCGGCAGGACCGAATCCACGCGCAACTGCGCGCCGGCGCCGAATACCAGCTTCAGCCGCTCGCGCAGCGTGGCCAGCCCGGTGCCGAGCCCGCCTTCGGCCTTGCGCATGCCCACGCCGCTGTCGCGCACGCTGGCACGGATGCGATCGCCCTCGACGGTGACGCGGATCTCGATGCGGCCGCCGTCCTCGCTCGGGTCGATGCCGTGGCGCACCGCGTTTTCGACCAGCGTCAACAGCGTCATCGGCGGGCAGCGCGCCTTCAGCGCGGCCTCGTCCACGTGGATGTCGAACTTCAGCCGGTCCGGCATGCGCATGTGCATCACTTCCAGGTACGCGCGAACCAGCTGCATTTCCTGCTCGAGCGTGTTCATCGGGTCGTCGAGCCGCGGCACCACCGCGCGCAGGTAGGAAATGAGGTGATTGAGCACCGCCGGCGCCTGCGGTGAGCCGGCCTCGACCAGCTCGCGCACGTTGGCCAGCGTGTTGAACAGGAAATGCGGCTGCACCTGGGCCTGCAGCAGGCGCATGCGCGACTCGAGGCCCTGGCGCTCGAGCTCGCTCTTCGCGAGGTCGAGCTTGAGCGCCTGGTCGCGCGCGAGCGCGTCCTTCTGCCGGAAGATCGCGGTCAGCGTGGCCCACGGCGCGGTCAGCAGGAAGAACATGGTCAGGCCCGAATAGCCCTCCATGCGCTCCTTCACCTTGTAGAACGGCGGCGCGCCTTCCTGCGTGGACAGCCAGTAGATAATCGCGACAAAGGGCGGGATGGTGACCGCGACCATGATCACCTGCAGCGCCCAGCGCGCCATCCAGCGCGGCAGCTGCCTTGGCCATTGCTCGAACACGCCGAACACGGTCAGGACCCACAGCGCGATGACGATCGTGCGCCAGTACAGCCCACCGGCGCCGGTCTTCCAGCCCCACACGAAGACGGTGCCCACGGCGAGGCCGCAGAGGATCGCGGTCTTGAGGCGATCGCGCGTGTAAACCCGGGCGAAATCCATGGGCCACAGGATAGTGCACTCCCGCGCGCGCCTTCCGTATTTCATCCCGCGAAAACCGCGTTTCGTCGCAGCGCCCCTGTCCGCGGCCGGGGCGCCCCGCGACGATGCGGCCACCACACACACGGGGACCCGCAGATGAACCGCATCAAGGAAATGTTCCACCTCGCCGTCATCGCCATCGCCGCCGCCGTTTCGGGCTGCGCCGGCGCCACCGAGCTCAAGCAGGGCAACGGCGAGCAGATGAAAGCCATCGTCAGCACCGAATTCGGCACGCCCGACGTGCTGCGGCTCGAGGAGATCGACCGGCCGGTGATCGAGGAGGACAACCAGCTGCTGATCAAGGTCCACGCGGCCGCGATCAATCCGCTCGACTGGCACGAGATCCGCGGCACGCCGTACTTCGGCCGCCTGGCCGGCATGGGCTGGAGCTCGCCCAAGAACCCCAAGCGCGGGGTCGATTTCGCCGGTGAGGTGGTCGGGATCGGCAAGGGCGTCACCAGGTTCAAGGTCGGCGACGCCGTGTTCGGCGTCGGCGGCGGTTCGCTGGCGCAGTACGTGCGCGCGCGCGAGCACCGTATCGCGCTCAAGCCCGCGAGCCTGTCCTGGGACGAGGCCGCGGCGATCCCGGTCGCCGCGATCACCGCGCTGCAGAGCATCCGCGACACCGGAGCGCTCAAGGCCGGGCAGAAAGTGCTGATCAACGGCGCTTCGGGCGGCGTCGGCACCTACGGCGTGCAGATCGCCAAGGCGCTGGGCGCGGAAGTGACCGGTGTGTGCAGCGGCCGCAACGCCGAGCTGGTGCGCTCGCTGGGCGCCGACCACGTGATCGACTACACCCAGGAGGACCTGACCGAGACGACCGAGCGCTACGACGTGATCATCGACAACGTCGGCAACCGCTCGCTGTCCGACATGCGCACTGTGCTGAAAGGGGATGGCAGGTTCGTGCTGGTCGGCGGCGGCGGCCCGGACGACATGGTGTGGGGCTTCGGCTTCGTCGGCGGCATGATCCAGCGCAAGGTCGTCGGCTGGTTCACCGACCAGTCGCTCACATTCATGCTGGCCGAAGTGAAGACGGCCGACCTCGACTACCTCACCGGGCTGATGGCCGAGGGCAAGCTGAAGTCGGTGATCGACCGGCGCTACGCGCTGGCCGAGACCGCGGAGGCGATCCGCTACCTCGAGACCGGCCGCGCGCGCGGCAAGGTCGTGGTGCAGGTGCAGTAAGCGGCCGATGATCAAGCCCGACATCCGCCCCAGCGAGTGGAAGGCGCTCGGCCTCGCCTTCGCCTTCCACTTCGTGGTGCTGGCGAGCTACTACGTGCTGCGGCCGATCCGCGACGAGATCGGCGCCGCCGGCGGCGTCGAGAACCTGTCGTGGCTGTTCACCGCCACGCTGGCCGGCATGCTGCTGGCGAACGCGCTGTTCAGCGCCATCGTCCAGCGCCTGTCGCGGCGCAAGTTCATTCCGCTGGCATATCGCTTCTTCATCGGCACGTTGCTGGCGTTCTACGCGGCGATGGAGTTGGGAGGGCCGGAGCAGCAGCCGTGGATCGGCCGCGCGTTCTACGTCTGGGTCAGCGTGTTCAACCTGTTCGTGGTGACGGTGTTCTGGGGCTTCATGACCGACCTGTTCGCCAGCGAGCAGGGCAAGCGCCTGTTCGGCTTCATCGGCGTGGGCGGCACGCTCGGCGCGCTGTTCGGCGCGTCGATCACCGCCACGCTGGTGGACAACATCGGCACCACCAACCTGCTGCTGATCTCGGCGGTGCTGCTCGAGCTGGCGGCCTGGTGCGTCCGTGTCATCCCGTGCGGAGCGAGGGATCTTGCTGTTGACGGCAAGATCCCTCGGCGCTACGCGCCTCGGGATGACACGGGCGAGTCGCCGGTCGGCGGCACGCTGTGGGCCGGCATCGTCCACATCGCCCGTTCGCCGTACCAGCTCGGCATCTGCGCCTTCATGCTGCTGCACTCGGTCACGTCCACGCTGGTGTACTTCCAGCAGGCCGACATCGTCGGCGGCGCCTTCGCCGACCGCGCCGCGCGCACGGCGTTCTTCGCCCAGCTCGACATGGCGGTGAACGTGCTGACCGTGCTGATCCAGGTCTTCCTGACCGGACGGCTGCTCAAGTGGCTCGGCGTCGGTCTCACGCTCGGCCTGCTGCCGCTGGTCAGCCTGTCCGGGTTCCTGGCGATGGCCGCCGCGCCGTCGCTGGGCCTGCTCGCCGCGTTCCAGATCGCGCGGCGCGCCGTGAACTACGCGGTCTCGCGACCCGCGCGCGAAGTGTTGTTCACGGTGCTGTCGCGCGAGGACAAGTACAAGGCCAAGAGCTTCACCGACACCTTCGTCTACCGCGCCGGCGACCAGGTCGGGGCGTGGACCTATCCCGCGCTGCGCTGGCTCGGCCTGGGCCTGGCCGGCGTGTCGTGGGTGGCGGTGCCGCTGGCCGGCGCGTGGTGCGCGCTCAGCCTGTGGCTGGGGCGGCGGCAGGAAAATCTGTCATCCCGGCGAAAGCCGGGATCCAGTGTTCTGGTCGTAGAGGCGGCAGTCAGCGCTCCATGACGAGGCGCATCACCTCCGCCCCGACCTCCAGGTCGTCGAGCCGCCCGAAGTGCTGCGCCCGCAGCAGGCCCTTGCGATCGATCAGCATCAACGTCGGCGTGCCCTGCATGTCGTAGGCGCGCATCGTTGCCGGGATGCGGTCGCCGGGCACGGGCGTGTCCACCCCGATCGGGTGGGTGATGCGGAACTCGTGCAGGAACACGCGCAGCGCCGCCGGCGTCATGACCTCGTGGTGCTCGAACACGGTGTGCAGGCCGACCACCTGGACCTCGTCGCCGAACATGCGATGGATCTTCTCGGCCTGCGGCACGCCGTGCTGCACGCAGCCGGGGCAGAGCATCTGGAAGGCGTGGGCCACGACCACGCGGCCACGCAGCTTTTCGAGGCTCAGGGGCGCGTCGGTGTTGAGCCACTCGCTGATCTGCCAGGCGGGGGCGGGAGTTGGGGCGTTGTCGTTCATCGGGGAGAGGGTATCGTGATCACCATGGTCCGTGCTTTCGTGTTGGCCTGCCTGGCCGCATTCGCCGGGAGCGCTTTCGCCCACGGCGGCGGACTGAACCGCGACGGGTGCCACACCAATCGCAAAACCGGCGAGTACCACTGCCATCGCGCGGCGCCGCAAGACCCGATCCCGACGGCAACATTCTCCGGCACCGTCTCAGTGACCGATGGCGACAGCTTGAAAATGCGGCGTCGCGAGATTCGCCTCTTCGGGATCGACGCCGTGGAGCACGACCAGCCGTGCGTGCGGGATGGTCAGCGGTGGGCCTGCGGAGTGGCAGCCGCCCGTGCGCTAAGGGCTCTCCTCAAGGGACAAACCCTCGAGTGCCAGGACTATGGCCGCGACAAGTACGGCCGCACCCTGGCGGTGTGCACTGCCGGAGGCGTGGACGTGAACGACTGGATGGTGCGGGAGGGATGGGCCGTCGCCTACAAGCGCTACTCGACCAGGTATGTCGAGGCCGAGAACAGTGCCCGCGACGCCAAGAAGAACATCTGGTCCGGGAAGTTCACGATGCCGGAGACCTACCGGCACCGAAAACGCTAAGCGCACCGTCGGCGATCACGCGCAACCGCGCCACGCGGGCCAGCGAGAAGCTGCCGCTGGCGTGAGTTACGCCGCGACGGCCAGCCCGGCCACGTCCGCCGGCTGCGAGACCAGGCCGCGAAGGCGATAAATCCCGCGCACCCAGGCCAGCCCCGGCCGGTCGCGCCAGGGCGCGAGCACCGATGCCATCTGCTGCCGGTAGTCGCGGCGGGAGTAGATCGGGTGCTCTTCCGGGCAGGCCAGCGGCGCAAGCAGCGCAGCCGCGGTGATGTCCGCCACGCTCAGGGCGTCGCCGACCATGAAGCGCTTGCCCGCCGCGGCCGCGCGATCCAGCTCGCCGATAGTCCGGTCCACGATCCGCTGCGAACGGGCGTAGGCGGCGGGCGAGGTGTCCAGCCCGCGCAGGAACAGCTGCCGGATCAGCGGAAAGGCCGCGTTCAGCGCCAGGCGCTGGAGCGGGCTGGCGTCGA
>JBQTJQ010000109.1:0-30145 GCA_052386975.1 Gammaproteobacteria bacterium
CGGAGTTGGCCGAGCAACCGCTGGCGTGGCAACACGCTGGAGGAAAGTCCGGGCTCCACCGGGCAGGACGCCAGATAACGTCTGGGCGGCGCGAGCCGACGGAAAGTGCCACAGAAAACACACCGCCGAAGTCCCTCACGGGGCTGGCAAGGGTGAAAAGGTGCGGTAAGAGCGCACCGCGCGACGGGTAACCGCTCGCGGCAAGGCAAACCCCGTCCGGAGCAAGGCCAAATAGGGAAGGGCGGATGCGCGAGCATCCGACGCGCGGCCCGCGCGCCTTCCGGGTAGGCTGCTCGAGGCCTGCGGTGACGCAGGTCCCAGAGGAATGGTTGCTTTCGACAGGACCCGGCTTACAGGCTGACTCCTTTTGGGCCAGTGGCCCCCGGCGCGCTAAACGCGTCCGGGGGCCACCTCATTTGGGCCGACGGCCCGGGTGAGCCACCCTCGGCCGGCCTAATAATCCACATTAATATCCACAGCTAACTATCTGTTTATTTTGGATAACGACAGCGTTATCCACCGAAGTCAAACCCCTCATAAGTCCTTGTTCCACTTGGAAATTTCTATTGCAAAGTGGTTTTTAGTGGATTAAAGTGGAACTACGTGGAGACACGCGGGGTCTTGTTGGTTGTCCACAACCAGAAACCGCAAGGGGCGAGGGGCGGGGAGCATGTTTGCCGGGTCTCATCTGCTGACCGTGGACGACAAGGGTCGCCTGGCGATCCCCATGCGTTTTCGCCAGCGCCTGCTGGAAAAATTCGGCCCGCAGGTCTTCATCACGCGCTCGTACCAGCCGTGCGTCGAGATCTACCCGGCCGTGACCTTCAACCAGATCGTCGAGCAGATCGACCAGCTCGTCGACCGCAAGAAAGCCGACCTTGCCACCCGCGCCTTCATCGGCCACGCCGAGGAAACCGAGATCGACAAGCAGGGCCGCATCCTGCTGCCGCAGTTGCTGCGCAAGCTGGCGCACCTCGACACCGGCGCCGTCGCGGTCGGCCAGAACAAGCGCATCGAGATCTGGTCCGAGGACATCTGGACCGAGAAGTTCAGCGCGACGCAGGCCGACGAGCTGGCCGACGCGTTCGCGTCGCTGAAGCGGTGAGCGCGCGTGCCCGGCGCCTCGCCCGCCCTCCGTTACCCAGGGCCTAGCGCCCCCATGCCGAACCACCGCCCGGTGATGCTCGACGAGTCGATCACCGGACTGTCCCTCCGTGCGGACGGTATTTACCTCGATGGCACCTTTGGCCGCGGCGGCCACAGCGGAGCGATCCTGGCGCGCCTGTCCCCCGCGGGCGCGCTGCACGCGTTCGACCGCGATCCCGCCGCGGTTGGCGCGGCGCGCGAGTTCACCGCGCGCCACGCCAATTTTCATTTCCACGGAGCAAAGTTCGCCACCCTCGGCGCGGTCTGCGCGGCCGCAGGCCTCGCCGGCGGCGTCAGCGGCGTGCTGCTCGACCTCGGCGTGTCGTCGCCGCAGCTCGACGATGCGGCGCGCGGCTTCTCGTTCGCCAAGGACGGCCCGCTCGACATGCGCATGGACCCGCGCAGCGGCGAGTCGGCGGCGGATTTCCTCGCGCGCGCCGGCGAGAAGGACATCGCCGACGTGCTGTGGACGCTGGGCGAGGAGCGCAACAGCCGCGCCATCGCGCGCGCCATCGTGGCCGCGCGCCAGCAGCAGCCGCTCACGCGCACCACCGCGCTTGCCGAGCTGATCCTGTCGGTGCACCGCGGCCCGCGCCAGAAGATCCATCCGGCCACGCGCAGCTTCCAGGCGCTGCGCATCCACGTGAACCAGGAGCTCGAGCAGCTCGCCTCCGCCCTGACCCAGGCGGTCGGCGTGCTCGCGCCCGGCGGCCGGCTGGTCGTGATCAGCTTCCATTCGCTCGAGGACCGCATCGTCAAGCGCTTCATGCGCGACGCCACCCGCGGCGACGCCCCCACGCTCGCGCTGGTCGGCAAGAAGCAGTTCGCCTCGGACGCCGAGATCGCCGGCAACCCGCGGGCGCGCAGCGCGGTGCTGCGCATTGCCGAGAAGGTGGCGCGATGAACCGCCGCGACTGGGCGTTCACGCTGGCGCTGGTGGTCGCGGTGACCGGCTCGGCCGTGATCGTGGTCCAGACCAAGCACGAGAACCGCACGCTGGTGCACGAGCTCGAGCAGCTGCGCGCGGAGAAGGCGCGGCTCGAGACCGAGTGGGCGCAGCTGCAGCTCGAGGAGGCCACGCTGGCGCACCACGGCCGCGTCGAGCAGATCGCGCGCGACAAGCTGCGCATGAGGGAGCCGCAGGACACGCGCGTGGTGAGGGCGCCGCAGTGAACGAGCTGCCCGAGCGTGAGCGCGGCGCCGCCACGCCCGACGTGGCGCCCTGGCGCCGCTTCGCGGTCATGGCGGTGCTGGCGGCCGGCGCCGGCGTGGTGATGGCGCGCGGCTACGAGCTGCAGGTCGTGCAGCGCGATTTCCTGGTCGACGAGGGCAACAAGCGCGCGCTGCGCACCGTCACCGTGCCGGCGTTCCGCGGCGCGCTGCGCGACCGCTACGGCCAGCCGCTGGCGCTGTCGGCGCCGGTGGAATCGTTGTGGGTGTTCCCGGCCGAAGTGCTGAAGGCGCCGGAGTACCTGCCGGCGCTGGCGAAGCTGCTGGAGTTCCAGCCCGCCGAGCTGCGCAAGTTCCTCAACGCGCGCCGCGAGAAGCATTTCGTGTACCTGCGCCGCCACATGAACCCCGCCGAGGCGCGGCGCGTGCTGGCGCTGAAGGCGCCGGGCGTGTTCTCGCAGCGCGAGTACCGGCGCTACTACCCGGCGGGAGAAGTCGCCGGGCACGCGGTCGGCTTCACCAACATCGACGGCGTCGGCCAGGAAGGCATGGAGGCGGCGCTCGACGGCCCGCTGGCGGGCAAGGCCGGCCAGCGCGGCGTGGTGCGCGACCGCTCCGGCCGCGTGGTCGAGGAGAGCGGTGATTTCGAGCCCGCCGTCGCCGGCCGCGACCTGGCGCTGACGCTGGACCTGCGGCTGCAGTACATCGCCTACCGCGAGCTGAAGGCCGCGGTCACCGGCCAGCGCGCGCGCGGCGGCCTGATCGTCGTGCTCGACGCGCGCAGCGGCGAGATCCTGGCGATGGCCAACCAGCCGGGCTACAACCCGAACCGCCCCGGGGACCGCGGCGACACGCGCGGGCTGCGCAATCGCGCTGTGACCGACCTGTTCGAGCCGGGCTCGACCGTGAAGCCGCTGCTGATCGCGCAGGCGCTCGAGCTCGGCCGCTATCGCCCGGACAGCGTGATCGACACCGCGCCGGGCTCCTTCAAGATCGGCAACCTGACGGTGCGCGACGTGCATCCGCAAGGCGCCATCAACCTGTCGCGCGTGCTGTCGAAGTCGAGCAACGTCGGCGCGGCGCGCATCGGCCTCGCGCTCGGCCCCGACGCGGTGTGGGCGGGCTACCAGAAGTTCGGTTTCGGCGAGCCGGTCGAGGCCGGCTATCCGGGCGAGGCGGCCGGCGTGCTGCGCAAGTCCGGCGACTGGGGCCAGATCGCGACCGCGACCGCGTCGTACGGCTACGGCCTGTCGGTCAATGCGCTGCAGCTGGTGCGCGCCTACGCCGCGCTCGCCAACGACGGCCTGCTGCCCGCGCTGAGCTTGGTCGCCGGCGGCGAAGCGGTGCCGCCGCAGCGCGCCTGTTCGGCCAAGGTCGCGCGCCAGGTGCGCCGGCTGATGGAGGATGTCACGGTCGGCGACGGCACCGGCGTCGAGGCGGCAGTGTCGGGCTACCGCGTCGCCGGCAAGACCGGCACGGTGCGCAAGCACACCACCGGCGGGTATTTCGAGGACCGCCACCAGTCGGTGTTCATCGGCATGGTGCCGGCGGAGAACCCGCGGCTGGTCGGCCTGGTGATGATCGACGAGCCCAAGGGCAAGGAGTACTACGGCGGCCAGGTCGCCGGGCCGGTGTTCTCGAACGTGATGCGCTCGGCGGTGCGCCAGCTGCAGCTCGCGCCGGACGGCACGCCGTTGACCCATACCGCCGGCGGCAAGGTCGAAGGTCCGAGGACATGACCGGCATGCCGCCCACCGTCACCGTTCGCCGTTTGCCCGAGCTGCTTGCAGGTTTCGCGCCCGGCGCGCCGGACTGCGCCGTGTCCGACCTGACGCTCGACAGCCGCCAGGTGCGCGCCGGCTCGCTGTTCCTCGCCTGCCGCGGCACGCAGCAGCATGGCCTCGATTTCCTGCCGCAGGCGCTGGACAACGGCGCCGTTGCCTTGCTGTGGGAGCCAGCCCCCGGCGTTGACCCGCCGGTCGTGACGATTCCATCCGTTCCGGTCGAAGGACTTTCGCGCCGCGTCGGAGAGATCGCGGCGCGCTTCTTCGGCCATCCTTCGCGGGCCTTGCACGCGGTTGGCGTCACCGGCACCGACGGCAAGACCTCCACCGCGTGGCTCGTCGCGCAGGCGCTCGAGGCGCTGGGCGAGCCCTGCCTGTACGTCGGCACGCTCGGCAGCGGGCGCGTCGCCCACCTGGCGGCGGGCGACCACACCACGCCGGACCCGGTGAACCTGCAGCGCGTGCTGCACGCGGCGCGCGCCGGCGGCGCGCGCGCGGTGGCGATGGAAGTGTCGTCGCACGCGCTCGACCAGGCCCGCGTCGCCGGCGTCGAGTTCCACACCGCGGTGCTGACCAACGTCGGCCGCGACCACCTCGACTACCACGGCACGCTCGAGCGCTACGCCGAGGCGAAGAAGAAGCTCTTCACCGAGCTGGCGCCGAAGGCGCTGGCGCTGAACCGCGACGACGCGCGCGGCGCGGCGTGGATCCGCGAGCTGTCCGCGGGCCGCGCGCGCCTCACAGTCTATGGCCTCGATGGCGATGCGCCGGGAGGGCGGCACGTGATCGGCCGCAGCCTCAACTTGCGCGCTTCCGGCATCGCCTTCGAGGCCACCACCCACGAAGGCACGGCGCGCCTCGACAGCCGCCTGCTCGGGCGCTTCAATGCCTACAACCTCCTCGCCGCGCTGGCGGCGCTGGTCGAGAAAGGCGTGCCGCTGGCGCGCGCCGCCCAGGCGCTGTCGGACGCGCCGACCGTGCCGGGCCGCATCGAGGGCTTCCGTGGCCGCGGCGCCGCGCCGCTGGGGGTGGTCGACTACGCGCACACGCCGCAGGCCCTTGCCCAGGTCTTGCACGCGGTGCGCGCGCACTGCCGCGCGACGCTGTGGTGCGTGTTCGGATGCGGTGGCGATCGTGATCGCGGCAAGCGGCCGCTGATGGCGGCGGCGGCGCAGCACGCCGACCGCGTCATCGTCACGGATGACAACCCGCGCTCGGAGGATCCGGGCGCGATCGTGCGCGAGATCCAGGCCGGTTTCCCCGCGGGCTTCGACGCGCCGGTGATCCACGATCGCGCAAAAGCCATCGAGACCGCGGTCAGGCAGGCCGGCCCCGACGACGTCGTCGTGGTCGCCGGCAAGGGCCACGAGGAGTTCCAGCAGTACGGCAAGGAGCGGCGGCCGTTCAGCGACCGCGACTTCGCCCGGCAGCTGGTGGGTAAGCGGTGATGGAACGCATGAGCGACCTGGCCCGCCGTCTCGAAGCGCCGCTCCACGGCAGCGATGCGCGCTTCACGCGCGTGACCACCGACTCGCGGCAGCTCGCGCCCGGCGACCTGTTCGTCGCGCTGAAGGGCGAGCGCTTCGACGGCCACGAGTTCATCGAGCAGGCGCGCCAGGCCGGCGCCGCCGGCGCGCTGGTGTCCGAGGCGCAGGCGTCGAACCTGCCGCAGGTGATCGTGCAGGACACGCTGGCGGGGCTGCAGGACTACGCGGTCTCGTGGCGCGGCGACTTCCACATCCCGGTGATCGGCGTCACCGGCAGCAACGGCAAGACCACGGTCAAGCAGATGCTGGCGGGCATCTGCGCCAGGCGCGGCCCGGTGCTGGCCACCGCCGGCAACCTCAACAACCACATCGGCGTGCCGCTGACGCTGCTGTCGCTGCGCGAGGAGCACAGGACCGCGGTCATCGAGATGGGCGCGAACCACCCCGGCGAGATCGCGCGCCTGGCCGGGATCGCGCGGCCCGAGATCGGCGTGGTCACCAACGCCGGCGACGCGCACCTCGAGGGCTTCGGCTCGCGCGAGGGCGTGGCCCAGGCCAAGGGCGAGCTGTTCGCCGCGCTCGGCGGCCACGGCATCGCCGTGATCAACGCCGACGACGAGTACGCGCCGCTGTGGCGCGAGCTGGCCGGCGAGGCCGACCAGCTGACCTTCGGCCTGTCGGAGTCCGCCAACGTCCGTGCCCTCGAGCCGCGGCCCGAGCCGCCGGAAGCGCCGACCGGCATGGACTTCACGCTCGAGACGCCCGAGGGCACGCAGGGCGTGCGCCTGCCGCTGCCGGGCCTGCACAACGTGCGCAACGCGCTGGCCGCCGCGGCCTGCGCCGTCGCGCTCGGCATGGACGCGCGCGACATCGCCAGCGGCCTGCTCAACGTGCGGCAGGTCGCCGGCCGGCTGAGCTGGAAGCGCGCCCACAACGGCGCGCGGCTGCTCGACGACACCTACAACGCCAACCCGACCTCGCTGCGCGCCGGCCTCGAGCTGCTCGGCGCGGTGCGCGCGCGGCGCTGGCTGGTGCTCGGCGGCATGGCCGAGCTCGGCCGCGGCGCCGAGCAGCTGCACCACGCCGCCGGCGAGGACGCCCGCGCGCTCGGCATCGAGCGCCTGTACGCGCTCGGCCCGCTGGCGCGCCACGCCGCCGCCGGCTTCGGCGCCGGCGCGGTGCATTTCGAGGACGTCGACGCGCTGGTCGCGGAAATCCGCGAGCGGCTCGCGCCCGACGTCGCGGTGCTGGTCAAGGGCTCGCGCAGCGCGCGCATGGAACGCGTGGTCGCCGGCCTCACCGGCGAGGAACACGCCGGGGGGATGCACTGATGCTTTACGAGCTGACGCAGTGGCTGCAGCAGTTCGAGGACTCGTTCCGCCTGTTCAACTACCTGACCTTCCGCGCCATCCTGTCGGTGCTGACCGCGCTGGCGTTCTGTTTCATCTTCGGCCCCTGGCTGATCCGCAAGCTGACCTTCCACCAGATCGGCCAGGTGGTGCGCGACGACGGTCCGCAGACGCATCTCGCCAAGGCCGGCACGCCGACCATGGGCGGCGCCATGATCCTGGCCGCGGTCACCATCGCCACGCTGTTCTGGGCCGACCTCGGTAACAGGTTCGTCTGGTTCTCGCTGCTGGTGACGCTCGCCTTCGGCGTGGTCGGCTTCGTCGACGACTACAAGAAAATCCGCTACGGCTCGAGCAAGGGCCTGTCGGCACGCGCCAAGTACTTCTGGTTGTCGGTCGCCGGCTTCGCCACGGCGTCCGCGATCTACGCCACCGCGCAGGCGCCGATCGAGACGCAACTGATCGTGCCGCTGTTCAAGGACGTCGCGATCCCCCTGGGTTGGCTGTTCATCCCGTGGGTCTACCTCGTCATCGTCGGCTCGAGCAACGCGGTGAACCTGACCGACGGCCTGGACGGGCTGGCCATCATGCCGACGGTGCTGGTGGCCTCGGCGCTCGCGGTGTTCGCCTACGCCAGCGGCAACGTCAAGATCGCCTCCTACCTCGGCATCCCGTACATCGCCGGCGTCGGTGAGATCGCGGTGTTCTGCGTCGCCATCGCCGGCGCGGGGCTCGGCTTCCTGTGGTTCAACGCCTACCCGGCGCAGGTGTTCATGGGCGACGTCGGCGCGCTGGCGCTGGGCGCCGCGCTCGGCGTGGTCGCGGTGCTGGTGCGCCAGGAGATCGTGCTGGCGATCATGGGCGGCGTGTTCGTGGCCGAGACCGTCTCGGTGGTGCTGCAGGTCGCCTCGTACAAGCTCTACAAGCGGCGCATTTTCCGCATGGCGCCGCTGCACCACCACTTCGAGCTCAAGGGCTGGCCCGAGCCCAAGATCATCGTGCGCTTCTGGATCGTCACGCTGATCCTGGTGCTGATCGGCCTGGCCACGCTGAAGGTGCGCTGACGTGGCCGGCTACCGCGGCAAGAACGTGCTGATCGTCGGCCTCGGCAAGACCGGGGCGGCCTGCGCGCGGTATTTCGTCGAGCAGGGCGCCCATGTCACCGTCACCGACAGCCGCGCCGAGCCGCCCGGCACCATCGAGCTGCGCGGGCTGCCGGTCGAGACCCGGCTCGGTGGTTTCGCCGCGTCGCGCCCGCTGGCGAGCTACGCGCTCGCCGCCGTGTCGCCCGGTGTGTCGCTCGACGAGGATTTCGTGCGCGACCTGCGGGCGCAGGGCGTGCCGACCCTGGGCGACATCGAACTCTTTGCGCGCGCCGCCGAGGCGCCGGTGGTCGCGATCACCGGCAGCAACGGCAAGAGCACGGTGACCACGCTGCTCGGCGAGATGGCCAAGCGCGCCGGCCTCAACGTCGCGGTCGGCGGCAACCTCGGCACGCCGGCGCTCGACCTGCTGTCGCCGGAGGTGCAGCTGTACGTGATGGAGCTGTCGAGCTTCCAGCTCGAGACGGTGCTGTCGCTGCGCTGCAAGGCCGCCGCCAACCTCAACGTCAGCCCGGACCATCTCGACCGCCACCACAGCTTCGAGGCCTACGCCGAGGCCAAGTCGCGCATCTTCATCGGCTGCGAGCTGGCCGTGGTCAACCGCCAGGACGCCGAGACCGAGCGCAACGTGCGCGCCGCCCACCGCAAGCTCAGCTTCGGCCTCGATGCGCCGATGCCCGGGCAGTACGGCCTGGTGAAGTCCGGCGGCGAGGACTGGCTGGCGTTCGGTGACGAGCGCCTGCTGAAGGTGGCCGAGCTCAAGATCCACGGCCTGCACAACGCCGCCAACGCGCTGGCGGCGCTGGCGCTGGCCGACGCCGCCGGCATCGGCCGCGCCGCCTCGCTCGCCGTGCTGCGCGAGTTCAAGGGCCTGCGCCACCGCTGCGAATGGGTCGCGAACGTCAACGGCGTCGATTACATCAACGACTCGAAGGGGACCAACGTCGGAGCGACGCTGGCCGCGCTCGCAGGGTTCCCCGAGACTATCGTCTGGCTCGGTGGCGGGCAGGGCAAGGGCCAGGACTTCGCGCCGTTGAAGCCCGTCCTGGCGACCAAGGCCCACGCCGCGATCCTCTACGGCCAGGATGCGGCCCAGATCGAGCGCGCGCTCGGCGACGCCCTGCCGGTCTACCGCGAGCCGGATCTCGCCGCCTCGGTGAAGCGCGCGCGCACCGTCGCGCGCCGCGGCGACCGGGTGCTGCTGTCGCCGGCCTGCGCCAGCCTCGACCAGTTCAGGAACTACGAAGAGCGTGGCGAGAAGTTCTGCGCGCTCGTGCGGGAGCTGGCCCCCGACACCCGCACTCGGGGGCAGGCGTAATGGCCGTCGCCCTGCCGCTGGCCCAGCCGCGCTACGGCCTCGACCCGCCGTTGACGGTGACCGCGCTCGCGCTGCTGGCGACCGGGCTGGTGATGGTCGCCTCGGCCTCGGTCGCGGTCGCCGAGAAGTCCACCGGCGCGCCGCTGTATTACTTCTACAAGCAGTTCAGCTACGCGCTGCTCGGCCTCACGCTCGGCGCGCTGGCCTTCGCCGTGCCGATGCGGGCCTGGGAGCAGAGCGGCTTCTGGCTGCTGGCCTTCGCGTTCTTCCTGCTGGTGATCGTGCTGATCCCCGGCATCGGCGTGAAGGTGAACGGCGCGCGGCGCTGGCTCGACTTTGGCGCCTTCCGCCTGCAGGCCTCCGAGCCGGCGCGCCTGGCGCTGATCCTGTACCTGGTCGGCTACGTGGTGCGCCGCCGCAGCGAATTGCAATCGAGCTTCAAGGGCCTGCTGCGGCCGCTGGTGCCGGTGGTGCTCGCCGCGGGCCTGCTGATGCTCGAGCCGGACTTCGGCGCGACCGCGCTGCTGCTGCTGGTCACCTTCCTGCTGCTGTTCATGGCCGGCGCGCGGCTGCTGCACCTCGCCACGTTCGCGCTGGCCGGCGCCGGCGCGCTGGCGCTGCTGATCGTGTTCGGGCCGTCGTGGCGCATGGCGCGCATCGGCACGTTCCTGAATCCGTGGGCCGACATGGAGCACAGCGGCTGGCAGCTGACGCAGTCGCTGATCGCGATCGGCCGCGGCGAGTGGACCGGCGTCGGCCTCGGCAACAGCGTGCAGAAGCTGCTGTACCTGCCCGAGACCCACACCGACTTCATCTTCGCGATCTGGGCCGAGGAGTTCGGGCTGCTCGGCGTGGCCGTGCTGCTGGCGCTGTTCGGCGTGCTGGTCTGGCGCGCCTTCCGCATCGGCGCGGCGGCCGAGCAGCGTGGCCACGCCTTCGCCACCTATCTCTGCTACGCCTGCGGCGCCTGGCTCGGCGCGCAGGTGCTGATCAACATGGCGGTGAACATGGGCCTGCTGCCGACCAAGGGCCTGACGCTGCCGCTGATCAGCTACGGCGGCTCGAGCCTGGTGACGGTGTGCCTGATGGTCGCGCTGGTGCTGCGCGCCGACCACGAGAACCGCGTGGCCAAGGCCGGCGCGCCGGTCGTGGGGAGGCCATGAAAGTCCCCGTTTTCAAAATCATGATCATGGCCGGCGGCACCGGCGGGCACGTCTACCCGGCGCTGGCGGTCGCGCAGGAACTGAAGACCCGCGGCCATGACGTCGTTTGGATGGGGACTCCTGACAGTTTCGAATCGCGCGTCGTGCCCGCGGCCGGGTATCCGATCGAGTACGTGCGTATCGGCGGCCTCCGCGGGAAAGGCGTGTTGAAGCTGCTCTTCGCGCCGCTGCTGATCGCGCGCGCGATGCTCGACGCCTGGGCGGCGCTGCGCCGCGTCGAGCCCGCCGTCGTGCTCGGCATGGGCGGCTTCGCCGCCGGCCCGGGCGGCCTGGTCGCGCGCCTGTGGGGCACGCCGCTGGTGATCCACGAGCAGAACGCCGTTGCCGGCCTGACCAACCGCTGGCTGGCGCGCATGGCGCAGCGCGTGCTGCAGGCGTTTCCGCAGACCTTCGCCTCCGCCACCACGGTCGGCAACCCGGTGCGCGGCGCGATCCGCTCGGTCGCGGCGCCGGCCGCGCGGCTCGGCCCGCGCCACGGGCCGCTGCACCTGCTGGTGATCGGCGGCAGCCAGGGCGCGCGCGCCCTGAACGAACGCGTGCCCGAAGCGCTGGCGCTGCTGCCCGCCGACCAGCGCCCCGAAGTCTGGCACCAGGCCGGCCGCACGCTCGACGTCGCGCTGCAGGCCTACGCGCGCACCAGTGTCGACGCCGTGGTCGACACCTTCATCGAGGACATGGCGAGCGCGTATGCGTGGGCCGACCTGGTGGTGTGCCGCGCCGGCGCATCGACCGTCGCCGAGCTCGCTGCCGCGGGCTGCGGCGCGCTGCTGGTGCCGTTCCCGGCCGCGGTCGACGACCACCAGACCCGGAACGGCGAGCACCTGGTGCGAGCCGGCGCCGCGGTGCTGATGCAGGAATCCGAATTGAGCCCGCGAGCGTTGGCCGATCGGCTGCGCGGCCTGCTGGCCGATCGCGGCAAGCTGCAGGCCATGGCGCAGGCCGCGCGCGGCGCGGCCTGGCCGAGCGCCGAAGCGGAAATCGCCGACGCCGTGCTGGCGGAGGTCCGCCGGTGACCGTGCTCAAGATCATCGACTCGCCGAAGGCGGCCCGCATGCGCCGCGTGCGGCGCGTGCACTTCGTCGGCATCGGCGGCTCCGGCATGGCCGGCATCGCCGAGGTGCTGCTGAACCTCGGCTACGCCGTCAGCGGCTCCGACCTGAAGGCCGGGCCGGCGACGGCGCGCCTTTCGCAGCTCGGCGCCAAGGTGAAGAAGGGCCACGCGGGCGGACACGTCAAGGGCGCCGACGTCGTGGTCGTGTCGTCGGCCGTGCGCGAGGACAATCCCGAAGTGCGCGCCGCCCGCGAGCAGCGCATCCCGGTGGTGCGGCGCGCCGAGATGCTGGCCGAGCTGATGCGCTTCCGCTACGGCATCGCCATCGCCGGCACGCACGGCAAGACCACGACCACTTCGCTGGTCGCGGCGGTCCTGGCCGAAGGCGGCCTCGACCCGACCTTCGTCGTTGGCGGCCAGGTCAAGGGCGCGGGCGCCAACGCGCGGCTGGGCACCGGCGAATACCTGGTGGCCGAGGCGGACGAGAGCGACGCCTCGTTCCTGCACCTGACGCCGATGATGGCGGTGGTCACCAACATCGACGCCGACCACCTCGAGACCTACGGCGGCGACTTCGGCAGGCTGCGCGCGACGTTCCTCGAATTCCTGCAGCGCATGCCGTTCTACGGCCTGGCCGTGATGTGCGCGGACGATCCGGTCGTCCGCGAGTTGCTGCCGGTCGTCGACCGGCCGGTGGTGACCTACGGCCTGGACGGCGGCGCCGACGTGCGCGCGATCGACATCCGCGCGGCCGGCGCCGGCAACGACTTCACCGCCGTCCTGGCCGACGGCACGCGCGAGAAGCTGCACCTCAACCTGCCGGGCCGCCACAACGTGCAGAACGCCCTGGCCGCAATCGTGATCGCGCGCGAGCTCGGCGTCGGCCTCAAGGCGATCCGCAAGGCGCTGGCCGGCTTCCAGGGCGTGGGCCGGCGCTGCGAATCGCACGGCGAAATCGTCATCGGCAACCAGCCCGTACTGCTGATCGACGATTACGGCCACCACCCGCGCGAGATCGCGGCCACCTTCGAGGCGCTGCGCAGCGCCTGGCCGAAACGCCGGCTGGTGGTGGCATTCCAGCCGCACCGCTACACGCGCACGCGCGACCTGTTCGACGATTTCTGCGAGGTGCTGGCGGGCGCCGACGCGCTGCTGCTGACCGAGGTCTATGCGGCGGGCGAGGCGCCGATCGCACGCTACGACGGCCGCGCGCTGGCGCGCGGCGTGCGCGCGCGCGGCGCCGAGTCGCCGGTGTTCGTCGACAGCGTTGCCGAGATGCCGGCCGCGCTGGCGCCGATGGTGAAGAAGGGCGACGTGCTGCTGACGCTCGGCGCCGGCGACATCGGCTCGCTGCCGGCCCTGCTGGCCCGCGCCAGGCGGCCGGCGCCCCGCCGGAGGAGTGCGTGAGTGCCTTGCGCAATTACGCCGGCCACTACGCGGACGACGACCTGTTCGGGAGGGCGGACATGCGCGGCGTGGTGAAGCACCACGAGCCGATGGCGCCGCACACCAGCTGGCGCGTCGGCGGGCCCGCCGACCGCTACTTCGAGCCGGCCGACCGCCAGGACCTGGTCGACTTCGTGCGCGCGCTGGCGCCCGGCGAGCCGGTGCTGTGGATCGGCCTGGGCTCCAATTTGCTGGTGCGCGACGGCGGCGTGCGCGGCACCGTGATCTGCCTGCACGGCGCGCTCGAGCAGCTCGAGCTGCGCAACGACACCACCCTTCATGCCGAAGCCGGCGTCCATTGCGCGCGGCTCGCCAAGTTCGCGCAGCAGAAGAAGCGCGCAGGCCTGGGCTTCATGGCCGGCATTCCCGGCACCGTCGGTGGCGCGCTGGCGATGAACGCCGGCGCCTGGGGCGGCGAGACCTGGCCCAACGTGGTCGAGGTCGAAGTGCTGCTGCGCAGCGGCCGCGCCGAGTGGTGGGCGGCGAAGTCGTTCAAGTGGGACTACCGCCACGTCGAGCTGCCGAAGAACGTGCTCGGCTTCCTCGGCGCGCGCTTCGCGGTGACGCCCGACGAGGACGGCGCGCACGAGCGCCATACGAAGGAGTCGCTGGCCAGGCGCAAGGCCAGCCAGCCGGTCGGCAAGCCCTCGGCCGGCAGCACCTTCCGCAACCCGCCGAACGACCACGCCGCGCGCCTGATCGAGGCCTGCGGGCTGAAGGGCCACCGCATCGGCGGCGCGGAAGTGTCCACGCACCACGCCAACTTCATCATCACCGGCGACGGCGCCCACGCCGCCGACGTCGAGGCGCTGATCCTGCACGTGCAGCGCGTGGTCAAGGACAAGGCCGGAGTCGAGCTGCAGCCGGAAGTGCGCATCGTGGGGGAGCGTTCCCGTGGCTAGGCGCGTGACGGATCCGCGCGCCTTCGGCCGCGTCGCCGTGCTGATGGGCGGCTGGTCGCCAGAGCGCCAGGTCTCGCTGTGGAGCGGCGAGGCGGTGCTGGCGGCGCTGAAGAAGCGCGGCGTCGATGCCCACGGCGTCGACGCCACGCGCGAGAGGATCCTCGGCCTGCGGGCGCAGGGCTTCGAGCGCGTGTTCATCATCCTGCACGGCGGCGCCGGCGAGGACGGCACGGTGCAGGCCGCGCTCGAGCTGCAGGGCCTGCCGTACACCGGCTCCGGCGTCGCCGGCTCGGCGGTGAAGATGAACAAGATGACGGCCAAGCGCATCTGGCTGGCCGAGAAACTGCCGACCGCACCCTTCATGGAATTGCGCAGCGAAGCCGACGCCAAGGCGGCGGCGCGCACGTTCAAGTTCCCCTTCGTGATCAAGCCGGCCGCGGAAGGCTCGAGCGTCGGCGTCACCATCGTGAAGCAACCGGCGCAGGTCGCCGGGGCGTTCCGCCTCGCGCACGAGGGTGGCCGGGCGGCGATGGCGGAGAAATTCATCAAGGGTGCCGAGCTGACCGTGCCGGTCCTCGACGGCAAGGCCCTGCCGTCGATCCGCATCGTGCCGGCCGGCGAGTTCTACGACTACCACGCCAAGTACATCGCCGAGGACACGCAGTACCACTGTCCCTCGGGCGTGCCGGCCGCGCGCGAGAAGGCGTTGCGCGCGCTGGCGCTGCGGGCCTTCGAGCTGGTCGCCGCCAGCGGCTGGGGCCGCGTGGATTTCATCGCCGACAAATCCGGCAAGCCCTGGCTGCTCGAGCTGAACACGGTGCCGGGCATGACTTCGCACTCGCTGGTGCCGATGGGCGCCAGGGCCGCCGGCATGAGCTTCGACGAGTTGTGCTGGGCGATCCTCGAGACTTCGCTGGGCGAACTCCGACAGGAGGTCGCCGATGCGCGCTGACGCGGCCGTCGCCGGAACCGCGCCGGGCACGGCCAACGTGCAGGGCTCGGTGCTGCGCCTGCTTGGCTGGTGCATCGCGGTGCTGCTGATCGCCGCGGCCCTGCTGCCGCTGGTGCCGCGGCTCGGCAGCCCGGCCACGGCGCTGACGCTCGAGATCGGCGGCGACCTCGACCGCGTGCCGGCCGAGGCGGTGCGCGCGCTGGTCGCGCCGCGTCTCGACGCCGATTTCTACGAGCTCGACCTCGGCGCGGTGCGCGCGGCGGTCGAGACGCTGCCCTGGGTCGCGACCGCGCGCGTCGAGCGCGCCTGGCCGGCGACCGTGCGCGTGCACGTCCAGGAGCATCGCGCCATCGCGCGCTGGGGCGGCAAGGCGCTGCTGTCGGATCGCGACGCGGTGTTCACGCCGCCGGCGATTCCGGACGACCTCGCCGGGCTGCCGCGCCTGGCCGGCCCGGCCGGCCAGCAGGGCGCCGTGCGCGAGGCCTACGCCGGCCTGGTCGCGCAGCTCGCCGACACGCCGTTCGTGCCGGTGGCGCTCGAGCAGAACGCGCGCGGCGAATGGGCCGCGCGCACGGGCCAGGACATCGAATTGCGGCTCGGCCGGGGGGCACCGCTCGCCGCGGTGAGCCTGCTGGCCGGGCCGGTCAGAACGGCGCTCGAAGGGCGTCTCCAGGAGGTGACGTATGTCGATCTTCACTACATCAATGGATTTGCGGTCGGCTGGCGGGAGTCCGTCAGCGACGGCGCCGGACGTGTCGGCGCCGCCGCGACGGGCGGGGATGACTAGAAAAGCCCCGCGCGACCTTCTCGTCGGGCTCGACATCGGCACCCACAAGGTGGTGGCGATGGTCGGCGGCACGACGCCGGACGGCCGCCTCGAGATCATCGGGCTCGGCTCGCACCCGTCGCGCGGCATGAACAAGGGCGTGGTGGTCAACATCGAGGCCACCACGCAGTCGATCCGTCGCGCGATCGAGGAAGCGGAGCTGATGGCCGGCTGCCGCATCCAGTCGGTCTACGCCGGCATCTCGGGTGCCCACGTGAAGAGCTTCAATTCGCAGGGCATCGTCGGCGTGAGCCACGGCGAAGTCAGCCCGCACGACGTCGAGCGCGTGATCGCGGCGGCGCGGGCGATGGCGATCCCGGCCGACCAGAAGGTGCTGCACGTGGTGCCGCAGGAGTTCATCGTCGATGGCCAGGAAGGCATCTCGGAGCCGGTCGGCATGGCGGGCGTGCGCCTCGAAGCACGCGTGCACATGGTCACCGGCGGCGCTTCCGCGGCGCAGAACATCCGGCGCTGCATCGAAGGCTGCAACCTGCGCGTGGACAAGCTGATCCTGGAGCAGCTGGCGTCCTCCTACGCGGTGCTGCAGCCCGACGAGCGCGAGCTCGGCATCTGCCTGGTCGACATCGGCGGCGGCACCTCCGACATCGCGGTGTTCAAGAGCGGCGCGATCCGCCACACCGCGGTGATCCCGATCGCCGGCAACCAGGTCACCAACGACATCGCGGTCGCCTTCCGCACGCCGCCGCAGAACGCCGAGGACATCAAGGTAAAGCACGGCTGCGCGATGCCGGCGTTGATTCGGCACAACGACGAGATCGAAGTGCCGTCAGTGGGCGACCGGCCGCCGCGCAAGTTGTCGCGGCTGACGCTGTCCGAGGTGGTCAAGGCGCGCTACCTCGAGCTGTTCCAGTTCATCCGCAAGGAGCTGCACCGCTCGGATTTCTACGACGCGATCGCCGGCGGCATCGTGCTGACCGGCGGCAGCAGCAAGGTCGAGGGCGTCATCGAACTGGCCGAGGAGGTGTTCGACCTGCCGGTGCGCATCGGCCTGCCGCAGAACGTCGCGGGACTGACCGACGTCGCGCGCAGCCCGATCTATTCGACCGCGGTAGGCCTGCTGCTCTACGGCAGGCAGCAGCAGGGGCCGGCGACTCCGCCGCCGGCGGGCGCCGGCGCGGCCTACTGGCTGCAGCGGCTGCAGACCTGGTTCAAGGGGCAGTTCTGACTCTTTTCAAAATTTTCCGGCGCAAGCCACGAGGAGGTTGTCATGGGTGCTGAAGTCTTCGAAGTGACCGACGGCAAGAGCGATCGGGCCGTCATCAAGGTGGTGGGAGTGGGCGGCGGCGGCTGCAATACCGTCAACCAGATGGTGGAGTCGGGCATCGACGGCGTGGACTTCGTCTGCGCCAACACCGACCGCCAGCACCTGGAGCGGTGCAAGACCAACATGATCCTGCAGCTCGGCGCCGGCCTGACGCGCGGCCTCGGGGCGGGCTCCAACCCCGACCTCGGGCGCCAGTCCGCGATCGAGGACAAGGACCGCATCAAGGAGCTGATCAGCGGCACCGACCTGCTGTTCATCACCGCCGGCATGGGCGGCGGCACCGGCACCGGCGCGGCGCCGGTCATCGCCGAGATCGCCAAGGAGCTGCAGGTGCTGACGGTCGCCGTCGTCACCAAGCCATTCGCGTTCGAGGGCAAGAAGCGCATGGCGGCGGCGGCCAAGGGCATAGAGGAGCTGGAGAAGTTCGCCGACTCGATGGTGCTGATCCCGAACGAGAAGCTGAAGCTCGTGATGGGCCCGCAGGCGACCATGGTCAACGCCTTCAAGGCCGCCAACGACGTGCTGCAGAACGCGGTGCAGGGCATCTCCGACCTGATTACGCGGCCGGGCCTGCAGAACGTCGACTTCGCCGACGTGCGCACGGTCATGCTGAACCGCGGCAAGGCGATGATGGGGCTCGGCATGGGCACCGGCGACAAGCGCGCGCAGCAGGCGGTCGAGATGGCGCTGTCGAGCCCGCTGCTGGACGACATCGAGCTGTCCAACGCGCACGGCGTGCTGGTCAACATCTGCTGCGACAACTCGGTCACCCTCGACGAAGTCGACATGATCATGCAGCGCGTGATGGGCATCGCCTCCGAGGACGTCGACGTGAAGTACGGAACGTCGCTGGACCCGGCGCTGAACGGCGAGATGCGCGTGACGGTGGTGGCGACCGGTCTCGGCACCAAGGCCGCGGCGCCGGCCAGCACGGTGGTCACGCCGATCACCGCCGCCGGCAAGCGGCCGGTCAACCTCGACGAGCCGGCGATCATCCGCGGCGGCAACCGCAAGGCCATGCCCGAGGCGCTGCAGTCGCTGGTGATGGACGAGCAGCTGCTCGACATCCCGGCGTTCCTGCGCGCGCCGGCCGACTAGCCCGGCCTGGCTCAATGTCAGGCCGGGCCCGGAGTCCGTTCAGTCTCGGTTCAGGCAAAGGAGGGATAAAGCGCGGATTGTGTTAAAGTTTCGGGTCCCGTCGATGAAATTTCAGGGACGTTTCGGCGGGTTCATCAGGGCGATCCGCGCCCAGGCACACATGCTCAGACAGCGCACGCTCAAGAACTCCATCCGCGCCACCGGCGTGGGCCTGCACAGCGGCCAGAAAGTCTTCATGTCGCTGCTGCCGGCGGGCCCGGACACCGGGATCATCTTCCGGCGCGTGGACCTCGAGAAACCGGTCGAGATTCGCGCCTACGCGACCAACGTCGGCGCGACCGAGCTGGCCAGCACGCTGATGAACGAGGGCGTCAAGGTCGCCACCGTCGAGCACCTGCTGTCGGCGATCGCGGGCCTGGGCATCGACAACTGCGTCATCGAGCTCTCGGCCGGCGAAGTGCCGATCATGGACGGCAGCTCCGGGCCATTCGTGTTCCTGATCCAGTCGGCCGGCATCCAGGAGCAGGACGCGCCCAAGCGGTTCATCCGCATCAAGCAGCCGGTGCAGGTCCAGGACGGCGACAAGTACGCGCGCTTCGAGCCCTTCGAGGGCTTCCGCGTCAGCTTCAGCATCGATTTCCGCCACCCGGTGTTCAAGACCAGCCGGCAGACCGCCACCATCGATTTCTCGACCACGTCGTTCGTCAAGGAAGTGTCGCGCGCGCGCACCTTCGGCTTCATGCGCGACGTGGAATACATGCGGTCCAAGAACCTCGCGCTGGGCGGCAGCCTCGACAACGCCGTGGTGCTGGACGAGTACCGGATCCTGAACAACGAGGGGCTGCGGTACGAGGACGAGTTCGTCCGCCACAAGATCCTGGACGCGATCGGCGACCTGTACCTGATGGGCCATAGCCTGATCGGGTCGTATACGGCCTATAAGTCCGGCCATCAGCTCAATAACAAGCTGCTTCGGGCCCTGATCGCCGACCCGCAGGCCTGGGAAGAGGTCACTTTCCAGGACGAATCCAAGGCCCCGATCGCCTATGTCCGGGGGCTGAGCATCGCCGAAGCCTCTGCCTGACTGCACAGTCAGGCGTCTCCAGGGCCCCTCAGGCACCGACCTTTGGCGGGTTGCGGCTGCCCGGGACGGCCTTTAAACTTTAAATTTGGTGTCTAAGTCTCTGGCTGCACTTTGATTTGGAGCTTGGTGCAAGCCGGATGGCAGCGTTTCTGGAGGAAGGCCACGACGGCCGGTGCACGGAAACGCAACAACGTGGCGGTGGCAGCGTCGGTCGCGTAGACGACGGCGGTATCGTCTTCGAACGCGGCGATGCGAACCGACTCGGACCAGGGCTCGTGAAGCCAGTCGCGGAAGGCGCGGTTGGCCTGGACCAGTCGGTCGGTACGAAAAAGGATTTCCTGCAGCGCGCCGGACTGCCGGTGCAGCCAGTCGGAAAGTTTGCGCGCGTCAGGGGGCATTGGGGGTAGGTGGATCTGTGGACATCATCTTAATCAGCCACAAGCGTGGCCGCACCTGGCGCATGACGCTGAGCACCCGGCGCGTCATGAGCTGGCTGCCGCCGGCCGTGCTCGGCGCGCTGGTGTTCTGCGCCACCGTCAGCCTCGGCTACTGGATCAAGTCGGCCGACGGCCGCCTGCCGGTCGAGATCGTCGGCCTGTGGGCCGGCGAGCTCCAGCAGCAGCGCCAGCAGCTCGCCACGACGCGCGAGCTGGTCGAGAACAACACGGGCGCCCTGGCGCGTCGCCTCGCGCAGCTGCATGCCCACGTCATGCGCCTCGACGCCGCCGGCGCGCGCTTGACCGAGATCGCCGGGCTGGACAAGGGCGAGTTCAACTTCAGCCAGGCGCCGCCGGTCGGCGGCCCCGAGATTCCCCAGGACGCCGAGCCGATGGCCGCCGACGAAGTGCTGGCTTCGCTCGCCTCGTTCGAGAAGCAGCTGGCCGATCGCGAGCGCCAGATGCGCGTGCTCGAAGACCTGCTGCTGGCCAGCCGCCTGCAGAAGGAAGTGCGCCCGTCCGGCTGGCCGGTCGAGAATGGCTGGATTTCGTCGCTGTTCGGCATGCGCGTGGATCCGTTCACCGGGCTGCGCGCCTTCCACGCCGGCGTGGACTTCGCGTCGCGCCAGGGCGCCAACGTCCAGTCGGTGGCGGCCGGCATCGTGTCCGACGTCGGCGAGCGCTTCGGCTACGGCCTGCTGGTCGAGATCAACCACGGCAACGGCTACGTCACGCGCTATGGCCACAACGACACCGCGCTGGTGACCCTCGGCGAGCGCGTCCGCAAGGGCCAGGCCGTCGCCCTGGTCGGCGATTCGGGCCGTTCCACCGGCCCGCACGTCCATTTCGAGGTGCTGCTGAACGGCCGCACGGTCAACCCGTACCAGTACATTCAGGCGGCACGCTAGGGTTTGCGCCGACCGGGGTCAGACCCCAATTTCCCTTGTGAAATTGGGGTCTGACCCCAGTTATCTGTAGAATTCGCGCTCTTTAAAAGCGGCCCTGGCGCCCCAAAATCCCCAGATGCTCAATAACTTGCTGGCCCGGATCTTCGGCAGCCGGAACCAGCGCATCCTCAATCGCCTCAACGGCCTGGTCGCCGCCGTCAACGCCTTCGAGCCGAAGATCGCCGCGCTCAGTGATGCCGCGCTGGCCGCCAAGACCGGCGAGTTCCGCCAGCGCCTTGCCGCCGGTGAGACGCTCGACAAGCTGATGCCCGAGGCTTTCGCCGTGGTGCGCGAGGCCGGCAAGCGCACGCTCGGCATGCGGCACTTCGACGTCCAGCTGATCGGCGGGGCGATCCTGCACGAGGGCAAGATCGCCGAGATGAAGACCGGCGAAGGCAAGACGCTGGTCGCAACCCTGGCGGCCTACCTCAACGCGCTGCCCGGCAAGGGCGTGCACATCGTCACGGTCAACGACTACCTCGCCCGGCGCGACGCCGAGTGGATGGGGAAGATCTACCGCTTCCTCGGCATGACCGTCGGCGTGGTCGTGTCGCACCAGCCGACCGACGAGAAACGCGCCGCCTACCAGGCCGATATCACCTACGGCCAGAACAACGAGTTCGGCTTCGACTACCTGCGCGACAACATGGCGTTCGCGCTGGCCGACAAGATGCAGCGCGGCAGCGCCTACGCCATCGTCGACGAGGTGGACTCGATCCTGATCGACGAGGCGCGCACGCCGCTGATCATCTCGGGACCGACCGACGACGACCCGGCGCTCTACAAGAAGATCGACGCCGTCGTTCCCAGGCTGCGCCGGCAGGCGGAGGAAGAGGGGCCGGGCGATTTTCACGCTGACGAGAAGACCCGCCAGGTCACGCTGTCCGACGCCGGGCACGAGAAGGTCGAGGAACTGATGCGCGAGGCCGGACTGCTCGGCGAGGACGAGAGCCTCTACGACGCCTCGCACATCGTGCTGATGCACCACCTCAACGCGGCGCTGCGCGCGCACCACCTGTACAAGCGCGACGTCGAGTACCTGGTGCGCAACGGCCAGGTGATCATCGTCGACGAGTTCACCGGCCGCATGATGGTCGGGCGGCGCTGGTCCGATGGCCTGCACCAGGCCATCGAGGCCAAGGAGAACGTGGCGGTCCAGCAGGAGAACCAGACGCTGGCGAGCATCACCTTCCAGAACTACTTCCGCCTGTACAGGAAGCTCTCCGGCATGACCGGCACGGCCGACACCGAGGCCTACGAGTTCCAGAGCATCTACAACCTGGAAGTCGTGGTGATCCCGCCGAACATGCCGATGGTCCGCAAGGACCAGGGCGACCAGGTCTACCTCAACGCCGGGGACAAGTTCACGGCGGTGATCGGCGAGATCAAGCAGGCCCACGCCAAGGGCCAGCCGGCGCTGGTCGGCACCGCCAGCATCGAGACGTCCGAGCTGCTGAGCGGACTGCTGAAGAAGGAAGGCATCGCGCACGAAGTGCTCAACGCCAAGCAGCACGAGCGCGAGGCGCAGATCATCGCCAACGCCGGTGTGCCGGGCGCCGTGACGATCGCCACCAACATGGCCGGTCGCGGCACCGACATCGTGCTCGGCGGCAGCCTCGAGGCCGAGCTTGGCGAGCTGCCCCCCGAGGACGGCGTGGCCCGGGCGGAGGCCCGCAAGGCCTGGCAGCAGCGGCACGACCAGGTGGTCGCGGCCGGCGGCCTCTACGTGATCGGCTCCGAGCGCCACGAGTCGCGGCGCATCGACAACCAGCTGCGCGGCCGCTCCGGCCGCCAGGGCGATCCGGGCGCGTCAAGATTTTACCTGTCGCTCGACGACACCCTGATGCGCATCTTCACGCCGCCGCGCATGCGGGCGATGCTGCAGGGCCTCGGCATGCAGGAAGGCGAGGCCATCGAGCACCGCTGGGTCACGCGCGCGATCGAGACCGCCCAGCGCAAGGTCGAGGCCCACAACTTCGACATCCGCAAGAACCTGCTCGAGTACGACAACGTCGCCAACGACCAGCGCAAGGTCATCTACGAGCTGCGCAACGAGCTGATGAGCGCCGAGCGCGTGACGCCGATGCTCGACGAGATCCGCGGCGACGCCGCTGACGGCGTGGTCGACGCCTACATCCCGCGAGAGAGCATCGAGGAGCAGTGGAACGTGGCCGGCCTCGAGGAGGCGCTCAAGCGCGACTTCGGCGTCGAATTGCCGCTGCGCCAGTGGCTCGACAGCGAGTCGATGCTCGACGAAAAGGGCCTGCGCGCGCGCGTCACCGCCAGCCTGCAGCAGGCGTACGCCGACAAGAAGGCGCGCATCGGCGCGCCGACGCTGGAGCACATCGAAAAGGTGATGTTCCTGAACGTGCTCGACCAGTACTGGCGCGAGCACCTGGCGGCCATGGACTACCTGCGCCTCGGCATCCACCTGCGCGGCTACGCGCAGAAGGATCCCAAGCAGGAGTACAAGCGCGAGGCGTTCGGGATGTTCAACGAGATGCTGGCGCGCTTCAAGCACCAGGTCGTCAGCGTGCTGGCCAAGGGCGAGATTCGCACCGAGTCGGAGATCGAGGCGCTGGAAGCGGCGCGGCGCAAGTCGCGGCCGATGCAGTTCCAGCACGAGTCGGCGCCGGCCGTGCCGACGCAGGACGCAGTCGCGCAGGGCGCCGAAGAGGGCGCCGCGCCCGGAGGCCGCAGCCTGGCGGGCTCGCAGCCGCCGCCGCGCCCGGCCACTGTGGTGCGCGAGCAGCCGAAGGTCGGCCGCAACGACCCGTGTCCGTGCGGATCGGGCAAGAAGTTCAAGCAGTGCCACGGCAAGCTCATCTGAGCCGTGGCGGTCAACCTCAAGGCGCCTGACTCGCTGCTGCCCGTCGCGGGCGCGCGCCTCGGCGTCGCCGAGGCCGCGATCCGCAAGCCGGGCCGCAAGGACGTCCTCGTCGTCGAGCTGGCCGAGGGCTCCCAGGTCGCCGGGGTCTTCACCAGGAACGCCTTCGCCGCCGCGCCGGTGCAGCTGAGCCGGCGCCGGCTCGGGAAATCCCCGGCGATGCGCGCGCTGCTGGTGAACTCCGGCAACGCCAACGCCGCGACCGGGCAGGACGGGCTCGTCAGCGCACACGCCACCACCGCTGGCGTCGCTGGCGCGCTGGGCATCCCGGCCGAGGCGGTGTTGCCGTTCTCGACCGGTATCATCGGCCAGCAGCTGCCGGTGCAGCGCATCAACGCCGCGATCGGCCGCGCCGTCGCCAGCCTCGATCCAGACGGCTGGCTCGCCGCCGCGCAGGCGATCATGACCACCGACACCGTGCCCAAGGGCTGCTCGCGCCGCGTGCGCACCTCCGCCGGGACCGTGACGGTGACCGGCATCGCCAAGGGCGTCGGCATGCTGTGCCCCGACATGGCGACGATGCTGGCCTTCGTCGGCACCGACGCGAAGCTGACGGCGGCGCAGGTTCGCAAGCTCCTGGGCGATGCGGTCGCGACCTCGTTCAACTGCGCGACCGTCGACGGCGACACCTCCACCAACGATTCCTGCGTGCTGTTCGCCACCGGCCAGGTCGCGACGACCGCGCGCGACCGCAAAGCGATCGCGCGCGCGGTCACCGAGGTCTGCGAGGCGCTGGCGCAAAGCGTGGTCCGCGACGGCGAGGGCGCCACGCGCTTCGTCACCCTGCGGGTCGGCGGCGCGCGCAGCGTGGCCGAGGCGCGCCAGGTGGCCTACGCCATCGCGCATTCGCCGCTGGTCAAGACCGCGCTGTTCGCCGGCGACGCCAACTGGGGCCGGCTGGCCATGGCCATCGGCAAGGCCGGCGTGAAGGGACTCGACCCGTCACGCATCGGCATCCGCCTCGACGACGTCAAGGTCCTGCAGCGCGGCGAGCCGCACCCGGGGTATCGCGAGGAGCAGGGGGCGGCGGTGCTGGCGAAGCCGGAGTTCACGATCGCGGTGGATCTCGGCCGCGGCAAGGCGCAGGCGCGCATCTGGACCTGCGACTTCAGCTACGACTACGTGAAGATCAACGCTGAGTACCGCACCTAGGTTCATCCACATCGCCGCCGGCGCCCTGCGCAACGTCGCCGGCGAGGTGCTGATCTGCCAGCGCCCCGCGCACAAGATCTACCCTGGTGAATGGGAGTTCCCGGGCGGCAAGGTCGAGCCGGGCGAGACGGTCGAGGCGGCGCTGGCGCGCGAGCTGCGCGAGGAACTCGGCATCACCGTCACCGCCGCGCGGCCGCTGATCCGCCTGCGTCACGCCTATCCCGAACTGTCGGTGGACCTCGACACCTGGCTGGTCACGGGGTACGAGGGCACTCCGCGCTCCGTGGAGCACCCGCAGCAGGCCTGGGTGCGGCCGCACGAGCTGCCGCGCTGGAAGCTGCTGGCGGCCGACGCCCCGATCGTCAACGCGCTGCGCCTGCCGCCGCAGCTGGTGTTCTCGCCACCGGGCCTGCCGCTGCCGCGCAAGGTCGCGTCGGGGCCGCACCTGATGCGCCTGCGCCTGCCGGACCTCGACGACGCGCGCTATCACGAGCACGCACGCGGGCTCGATCCCGCGATGCTGATCCTCGACCGCGATCCCGCCCGCACCGTCGAGCTCGGGGCGGCGGGTTTCCACGCCACGCACGCGCGCTTGCACGCGCTGCGCGCGCGCCCGGTTGCCGGGGGCTGCTGGTTCGGGGCTTCATGCCACGCTGCCGCCGATCTGGCCCGGGCGCGCGAACTCGGGGCCGACTACGCCGTCCTCGGACCGGTCAAGGCCACGCGCACGCATCCGGACGCAAGGCCGCTCGGCTGGGACGGGTTCGCGCGCCTCGCGCTCGGCGCGGGTCTTCCCGTGTATGCGATTGGCGGCCTGGGGCCCGCCGACCTGGACATCGCCTGGCGCCACGGCGCGCAGGGCGTCGCCGGCATCAGCGCCTACTGGCGCGACTGAGGATCCCTGGCCGGCTCCGCCGGCGTCGCGTCATCCGCGGGGACCGCGTAGCGTCCCGCGAACCACTGCCCGAGATCCGCCAGGCGGCAGCGCTCCGAGCAGAACGGCTGCCAGCGATTGGCCGCGGAGGAATCGACCGGGCCGCTGCAGCCGGGGCAGCGCGCCTTCGTCACAGCGCGCAGCACTGCAGCTGGAACGGCACGTCGGCCGAAGTCTGGGTCGGCCGCGTGTTGACGTCGCGCTGGTTCATGAAGCGCACCGTGAAGCGGTGCCGGCCGGCGCTGATTTCGGGGTAGACGCCGGTGCTGGCCGCCACCAGGACCCGCACCAGCTCGTACTCGGCCGGCGGTGTGTAGACGTGGATGCCGGCCTTGGCGACGGCGTCCACCGGCTGGGTGCTCTGCCGCAGCAGGCGCAGGTAGAGGTTGATCGCCTTGTCGAACGGCACCAGGTCGGCGAACCAAGCGTCGAGGTCGCGGCGAATGTGCTCGCCCGGCTGCGCCAGCCAGTGGTGGAAGGTCGGCAGGTCGAAGGCGCCGACGCCGCCGGGGATCGTGCTCCGGTGCAGCAGCGAGATCAGGAATTCGTTGTCGCGCAGCACCGTGCCGAGTGTGTGCGTAGTCAGCACCTGCATCGCGTTGACGCCCTCGTTCAGCTCCGCCAGCACGCTCTGCAGGCGCGAGGTGTCGACGCCGGGCCGCTGCTGCAGGCGTGACAGCGCGGCGTGCTGCTCGGACAGCTCCTTCAGGATCTCGGTCTTGACGTCGGAGCGCGACACGATCGAGAAGATGTCGAGCAGCGCCCGCAGCGTCGCGCGCACGCCCCAGTGGGTGCGGTCGGCGCGATGGTGGTGGTGCTGCGCGAACAGGAACTCGAGGCGCAGGAACGTGCGCACCCGCTCGTTCAGGGGCTGCTCGTAGACAACCGTTTGCCCGGGTTCGGTCAAGGCGCGCGCGCCGGTGGGTGCCTCGCTATTGTAGACGCAGGCCGGGGGCGCGTTTGCGCCCGCTGCGGGCGAGGTCGAGGTAGAACTCGTGCAGGCGCCCGATCGCCGCGCGCAACTGCGCGATGCTGCCGTTGTTGGCGATGCAGTCGTCGGCGCGTGCCAGGCGCTGCTCGCGCGGTGCCTGCGCCCCCACCATCTGCCGCGCCAGCGCGTCGCCGATGCGGTCGCGCTCCAGCAGCCGCGCCAGCTGCACCGGTTCCGGTACGTCGATCACCAGCACGCGGTCCACCAGCGCGTCCATGCCGGACTCGACCAGGATCGGCACGTCGAGCACGCAATAGGCACCGGTCTGGGCATCGCGCCACGCCGCGAGCCGTTCGCGGATCGCCGGGTGGGTGATCTGCTCGAGCCGGCGCCGCGCGTCCGGGTCGGCGAACACGTGCGCCCGCATCTTCGGCCGGTCGAGCGCGCCGTCCTTCAGGAATTCCGCGCCGAACTCGCTGCGGATCCGCGCCAGCGCCGGCGTTCCGGGAGCGACGACTTCGCGCGCGACCTGGTCGGCCTCGAGCAGCGGCACGCCGAGGGCGTGGAACGCGCCGGCCGCGGTGGACTTGCCGCTGGCGACGCCGCCGGTGAGCCCGACGGTCAGCCCGGCAGCGTCAGTCGCTGCCATGCGGTGGCGAGGTCGCGGCCGCCGATCAGCACGATCCAGCCGGCGATCGCGAGGAACGGCCCGAACGGGATCGGCACGTTGCGGTCGTGCTTGCGCAGCAGGATCAGGCCCAGGCCGGCGACCGCGCCGGCCACCGAGGACAGCAGCACGATGATCGGCAGCGCCTTCCAGCCGAACCAGGCGCCGAGCGCCGCAAGCAGCTTGAAATCGCCGTGGCCCATGCCTTCCTTGCCGGTGATCCACTTGAACGCGTGGTAGACGGCCCACAGGCTCAGGTAGCCCGCGGCGGCGCCGATGATCGCTGCCGGCGGCTTCGAGAACGTGCCGCCGATGGCGACCAGCAATCCGAGCCACAGCAGCGGCAGGGTGATCGCGTCGGGCAGCAGCTGCGTGCGCAGGTCGATGACGGCCAGCGCGACCAGCGCCCAGGTCAGCAGCAGCGCGGCCAGCAGCGCGCCGCTCCAGCCGAAGCGCAGCGCGCAGGCCATGCTCAGCAGCCCGGTGAGCGCCTCGACCAGCGGGTACTGGATCGAGATCGGCGCGGAGCACGAGGCGCAGCGGCCGCGCAGCGCGAGCCAGCTGACCACCGGGATGTTGTGCCAGGGCCGGATCGGCACCTGGCACCGCGGGCAGCGCGAGGCCGGCGTGATGAGCGACAGTGGCGGCTCCGCGGGCGCCGGCTCCAGCGCCAGCAGCTCGCGGCACTCGTGGCGCCAGCCTCGCTCCAGCATCGGCGGCAGCCGCAGGATCACGACGTTGAGGAAGCTGCCGACGCACAGTCCGACCAGCAGGATCGCGGCCGCGAGCACCAGCGGGCTGTGGCTCAGCCCGTCAAGCACGGGATCAGACGACCGAACCCATCTTGAAGATGGGCAGGTACATCGCGACGACCAGGCCGCCGACCAGCACGCCCAGGATCGCCATGATCATCGGCTCGAGCAGGCTCGACAGGGCGTCGACCAGCGCGTCGACTTCGGACTCGTAGAAATCGGCGACCTTGGCCGCCATCGCGTCGAGCGAGCCGGATTCCTCGCCGATCGCGATCATCTGGCAGGCCATCGGCGGGAACAGGCCGCTCTGCGTCATGCACAGCTGCAGCTGCTGGCCGGTCGAGACGCCGTCCTTGATCTTGATGATGCCCTTGTAGAACACGATGTTGCCCGCGGCGCCGGCGACCGAATCCAGCGCGTCGACCAGCGGCACGCCGGCGGCGAACATCGTGGCCAGCGTGCGGGCGAAGCGCGCGACGGCCGACTTGTACAGGATGTCGCCGATGACCGGCAGGCGCAGCGTCAGGCGATCCATGAACTCGCGCAGCGCCTGCGAGCGCTTGTGGACCTCGATGAAGCCGACGACGGCGCCGACGGCGATGAAGGCGATGCCGATGCCTTGCGTTTGCAGCGCGCGCGACATGTTGACGACCATCTGCGTGAACGCCGGCAGGTCGGCGCCGAAGCCCTTGAACAGCTCCTCGAACTGCGGCACGACGAAGATCAGCAGGATCGCCGTGACGATGAACGCCACGACCACGACGGCCGCAGGGTAGGTGATGGCCTTCTTGACCTTTTTCTTGATCGCCTCGGTCTTTTCCTTGTACGTGGCGATCTTGTCGAGCAGCGTCTCGAGCGCGCCGGACTTCTCGCCGGCGTTGACCAGGTTGACGAACAGGTCGTCGAACTGCAGCGGATACTTGCCGAGGCTCTCGGCGAAGGTGTTGCCGGCCTCGATGTGGGCCTTGATGCCGAGGATCATCGTCGCCATGGCCTGGTTCTCGTGGCCGCGGCCGACGATCTCGAGCGCCTGCACCAGTGGCACGCCGGCGGTCATCATCGTCGCCATCTGGCGGCTGAAGATCGCGATCTCGGAGCTCTCGATCTTGCCGCCGCCGCCGAAGCCGAAGCTGAATTTCTTCGAGACCTTGATCGGGTTGAGGCCCTGCTTGCGAAGCTGCGACTTGATCAGCGCCTCGCTCGGCCCGACGCTGCTGCCCTTGATCTTGGCGCCCTTGCGATCGGTCGCCTCCCACATGAAGGTGAATTCCTTCGCGGCCTTGGCCGTGACGGGCTTCTTTGCGGCGGGTTTTGCGGCGGCAGCGGCTTCGGCCATGGGGCAGGGCGTCCTTCAGCTCACTCGGAGACCGTGCAGGCGTTGGCCTGGGCCAGGTCGATCTTGCCGGCGAGGACCTTGATCAGCGCCGACTGGCGCAGGTCCTTGATGCCTTCCTTCTGCGCCTGGTTTGCCACGTCCAGCGCGTTGCCGCCTTCCATGATGATGCGGCCCATCTCCTCGGAGAACGGCATCACCTGGTAGATGCCGGTGCGGCCCTTGTAGCCGTTGTCGCACTGGTCGCAGCCGACCGCTTCCATGATCTTGGTGGTGGGGGCGTCGAGGTCCGCGGCGGTGAAGCCGTTCTTCAGCAGCTCCTCGCGCGGGATGTTGGCCGGGCGCTTGCAGACCTTGCACAGGCCGCGCGCCAGGCGCTGGGCGATGATCAGCGTCAGCGTCGAGGCCAGGTTATAGGCCGGGATGCCCATGTTCATCATGCGCACGATGGTCTGCGGGGCGTCGTTGGTGTGCAGCGTCGAGAGCACCAAATGCCCGGTCTGCGCCGCCTTCAGCGCGATTTCCGCAGTGTCGAGGTCGCGGATTTCGCCGACCAGGATCACGTCCGGGTCCTGGCGCAGGAAGGCCTTCAGCGCGGCCGCGAAAGTCAGGCCGACCTTCGGGTTGACGTTGACCTGGTTGATGCCGGGCAGGTTGATTTCCGCCGGGTCCTCCGCGGTCGAGATGTTGATGTCCTCGGTGTTGAGGATGTTGACGCCGGTGTACAGCGACACGGTCTTGCCCGAACCGGTCGGGCCGGTCACCAGGATCATGCCCTGCGGCTCTTTCAGCGCCTTGAGGTAGGCCTCTTTCTGCACCGGCTCGTAGCCGAGCGCGTCGATGCCGAGCTGGGCGCTGGACGGATCGAGAATACGGGCGCA
>JBQTJQ010000110.1:0-13081 GCA_052386975.1 Gammaproteobacteria bacterium
CGCGCGTCGCGGCGCAGCGCGACGTCGCACCAGAAGAACGGCTGCCAGCTGTTCTGGCGCGTGTAGCGTCCGGCGCGCAGCACGATGCCGCAGGCGCGCCGCCAGCCGGCTTCGAGCAGCACGCGCCACGCCAGTGCCAGTGCCGGCCCGAGTTTGAGGCGCCCGGTCGTGCCCTGCGTGGCGTAGATCTCGCGCGAGTGCGCCAGGAACTCGTCGGCGCCGGCGACGTGCATGCCCATGATCAGCGCCATCAGCGTGTAGCGCCGCCGCTCGCCTTCGGTCTCGAAGCGCCGCGCCGAGGTCGTCAGCCGTCCCGGCAGCAACGTCCACTGCCCGCTGGCCAACACCTTGGCGGCGATCAGCGGGTCTTCGAGGAACGGCAGGCGCTGGTCGAAGCCGCCGAGCTCGCGAAAGTAATCCGCGCCGATCATCAGGCCCTGGTCGCCGTTGATGGTGCCGGGGCGGTTCAGCGCGGTTTTCTCCTCGAGGTAGCGGTAGAACAGCTCCTTGCCGCCGCGGGTGCGGGCGAAGCGCAGCGGCCAGTGGCCCGCCGCACGCGTCCCGGCCGCCCCGAGCGCGTCGAGCGCTTCGCGCAGCTGGGTCGGGCTTTCCAGCCGCGAGTCGGCGTGGAGGAACAGCAGCATGCCGGCTCGCGCCGCGCGCGCGCCGGCGTTCATCTGCGCGCCGCGGCCGCGCGGGGCGCTGACCAGCGTGGCGCCGGCGCGCGTGGCGACCTCGGGAGTGCCGTCGGTCGAGCCGCCGTCGGCGACGACGACCTGCAGCGCCACGCCGCTCTGCCCGCGGAGATCTTCGAGCAGCGCTGGCAGGACGAACGCTTCGTTGAGCGTCGGGATGACGACGGTCAGGTCGGACACTTACTGCGTGGCCAAACCCAGCGCTTCGATCGCCAGCCCGTCCGGCTCGCGCTGGCCCGGCTCGCCCTGCACGATGCCGAACGCGCCGGCGTAGTCCCAGTGGGTCCAGCCGATGCCTTGCTGCTCGAGCGCGCTGCGCACGTCGGTGAGCCACGCCGCGCGGTCGGCGGCCAGCGCATGGGTCTTGAGCACGCCGAACTCGCTGCACCACACCGGCACGCGGTGGGTGCGGCCCCACTGCGCGGCGCTCTCGATCAGCGCGCCGATCCTGGCCTTGTCCCAGCGCTGCTCGCCGTGCCACTTCATCAGCTCGTGCGTCCCGGCCGGCGCCGACGCCAGCCGCGCCGCGACCGCCTCGGGCGAGGACGGGTAGGGAAAGTTGCGCAGCAGCTTCCATGCCGGGTCGCCCCAGTCGGCGCCCTGGTGGGTGAAGTTGTGCGGCTCGTAGAAGTGGAAGCTGTACACCACGTTCGCGTCGGCCAGCGGCTCGAGCATCTCGAGCTCGACGACTCCGGCGTAGCGATGGCCCGACACGATCAGCGTGTGTTTCGGCGCCACTGCGCGGATCTCGCCGGCCAGGGACTGCAGCAGCGCGCGCGAGGCGGCGGCGTCGCTCGTCTCGGGTTCGTTGAGCGGCTCGAACGCCAGCTTGTCGGCGGGCAGGTCGCGCAGCGCGCCGGCGAGCCAGCGCCAGAAACCGGCCAGCGCGACGCGGTCGGGTTCGCTGGCGACGAGCCGCGCCTTGGGCTCGGGCGGCAGCTGCGCGGCGAGCACGACCAGCAGCCCGGCCCGGTTCGCGCCTTCTATCGCGGCGCGCAGTCCGGCGAGGGCCTGCGGGCGCGGCAGCCCGCGCTCGTCCACCAGCGCCGCGGGATCCACCGGCACGCGCACGTGCTGGAGCCCGAGCGCGGCGAGGCGCGCCCAGTCCCGGCTGTCGGGCATGTAGTCGGCCTGGGCCGGGCCGTGCTGGAGCCAGGTCGACAGGTTCACGCCGCGGGTCAGGCGCGCCAGCGCGGGCGGCTGCGCCATCGCCGCGCCGGTCCCGTCGGACGGCGCGCGCCACTGCATCCAGGCGGCGACGCCAGCGCCGATGGCCAGCGCGAGCGCGATCCAGCTGCGCAGGCGCGTCATGCGGCGTGCTGCGCCAGGAATTGCGGGATGCGCTCCTCGAGCCACCAGCGCGGGCGCAGCCGCGGGCCGGCGGCGCAGAAGCCGACGTGGCCGCCGTGCGCGCACAGTTCAATCGTCACGCTCGGCGAGAGCTGCGCCGCCGGCGGCACCACGTCGGGCGTCATGAACGGGTCGTCCGCCGCGTGGATCTCCAGCGCCGGCACCGCGACGCCGCGCAGGTACTGCGCGCTCGAGCTGCGCGCGTAATAGTCGTCGGCGTCGCGAAAGCCATTGAGCACCGCGGTGGCGGCGCTGTCGAAGTCGAAGAAATCCTTCGAGCGCATGATGCGGTCGAGGTCGATCGGCAGCGGCGTGCGCGCGTGCTTGCGCCGGATCATGCGCTGCAGCTCGCCCATCAGGCGGCGCTGGTACAGGCGCGAAAAGCCCGTCCGCAGCTTCTCGGCGCAGTTGCGCAGGTTGAACGGCACGCACGCCGCGACCGCGGCGGCCAGCGGGGCGGCCGCGCCTTCCTCGCCGAGGTACTTCATCAGCACGTTGCCGCCGAGCGACCAGCCGACCGCGAACAGTTTCGTCTGCGGCTCGGTCGCGCGCAGCATCGCCAGCAGCTCGCGCAGGTCCTGGGTGTCGCCCTGGTGGTAGTGGCGCGTCAGGCGGTTGGGCTCGGGGCCGGCGCCGCGGAACTGCAGGATCACCACGCGCCAGCCCCGGGCCAGCAGCTTGCGCGCCAGCCCGCGCGCGTACTTGGAGTCGAAGCCGCCGGTCAGGCCGTGCAGCAGCACCACGAGCGGGCCGTGCTTCGGGTTGCGCGCGCACCACCCGAGGTCGACGAAATCCCCGTCCGGCAACTCGCGCCGCTCGATGCGCAGCTCGAGCCTGGGCGTCGGCCGCAGCAGCGGCAGCAGGGTCTGGACGTGGGCGTTGCGCAGCAGCGGGTGCGGCACGAACGCGCCGCGAACCACGCGTCCATGGGTCATCCCGAGGCGCGAAGCGCCGAGGGATCTTGCCGTTGAAAGCAGGATTCCTCGCTTCGCTCGGAATGACACACTACTTCGTGTACTCCGTGATGAACGCCAGCCGATCCGCCACTTCCTCGATCAGCTTGCCGGTCGGCTTGCCGGCGCCGTGGCCGGACTTCACGTCGATGCGGATCAGCACCGGCTTGTCGCCGGCCTGCGCCGCCTGCAGCGCGGCGATGTACTTGAACGAGTGCCCCGGCACCACGCGGTCGTCGTGGTCCGCCGTCGTCACCAGCACCGCCGGGTACTTCGTGCCGGCCCTGATGTTGTGCAGCGGCGAGTACGCCGACAGGTACTTGAAGCCCTTGGCGTCGTCGGACGAGCCGTAGTCGTCCACCCAGGCGTAGCCGATGGTGAACTTGTGGAAACGCAGCATGTCCATCACGCCGACGTCGGCCACGCCCGCCGCGAACAGGTCCGGCCGCTGGTTGACCACGGCGCCGACCAGCAGGCCGCCGTTGCTGCGGCCGTGCACCGCGAGCTGGCCGCGGCCGGTGTAGCCCTGCTTGATCAGGAACTCACCCGCGGCGATGAAGTCGTCAAAAACATTCTGCTTGCGTTCCTTGGTGCCGGCCTTGTGCCAGGCCTCGCCGTACTCGCCGCCGCCGCGCAGGTTGGCGACCGCGTACAGGCCGCCCTGTTCCATCCACGCCAGCGCCGGGATCGACAGCTCGGTGCGCCCGAAGCCCGGCACCTGCGCGTAGTCGAAGCCGCCGTAGCCGTAAAGAAGTGTCGGTCGGGGTTGGCGCTGCCCGGGGACAGAACTATTAGTTCTGTCCCCTTTTTTGAAGCTGACGAACATCGGCACGCGCGTGCCATCCCTGCTGCGGAAGAACACCTGCTCGGTGGTGTAGTCGTCCGGATGGAACGCGAGCTTGACCTGGTTGACCGGCTCGCACGTGCCCTTGGCCAGGTCGCAGCGCAGGTTCTGCGGCGGGTGCGAGTAGTCGGTGTAGCTGAAGAAGAATTCGTTGCTGGCGGCGTCGCCCGACACGAACAGCCCTTCGGCCGGCGTGCTGGTCACCGAGCCCAGGCCCGGCATCGGCAGGTCCGGCATCGGCTTGCCGTTGAGCGCGTAGCGGTGCAGGCGGTGGCTCGCGTCCTTCATCGCCAGCACCACGAACTGCTTGCCGGCGACGAAGGCGTTCTCGATCACTTCCTCGCTCTCGGGCACCACCGGCACCCAGTGCTTGATGTCGGGCGAGCGCAGGTCCACCGCGACGATGCGCTTCCTCTGCGCCTTGTGCGTGGTGAGGAGATACACGATCGAGTTCTCGTTGCCGATCGGCTGCAGTTGCCACTCGATGCGGTCGACCAGCGCCACCACTTTGGCGTCGGGCTTCGGCGCCTTCGGGTCGCCGAGGAAGGCGTAGTGCAGTGCGTTGCGGTTGTCGGTGCCGGAGCCGGTCTGGATGAACAGGAACTGGCCGTCGTCGCTGACGCCGGCGTTGACCGACCACTTCGGCTGGTCGGGGCGCTCATAGATCATCACGTCGTCCGACTGTGGCGTGCCGACGCGGTGGTAGTGCACCTTCATGTTGGCGAGGTCGTCGAAGGTGCCGGCCTTGGCGTCCTTCGGCGGATCCGGGTAGCGCGAGTAGAAGAAGCCCTTGCCGTCCTTGGTCCAGCTGGTGCCGGAAAACTTGATCCGCTTGAGCGAGTCGGCCAGCGGCTTGCCGGTGGCGACCTCGAGCACGCGGAACTCGTTCCAGTCCGAGCCGGCGGTGGCGAGGCCGTACACCATGTATTTGCCGTCCGGGGACACGTCCCACTGCGTCAGCGCCACGGTGCCGTCGGCCGACAGCTTGTTCGGGTCGAGCAGCAGGCGCGGCTCGGCCTTGTCGTTGTCCTGCACATGGAGGACCGACTGGTTCTGCAGGCCGTTGTTGCGCGTGTAGAACAGCGCGCCGGCCTTGCGCGTCGGCACGCCGTAGCGCTCGTAGTCCCACAGCTCGGTGAGCCGCTTCTGGTAGCGCTCGCGCGCCGGCAGCGCCTTCAGGAACGGCATCGTCACCTTGTTCTGGGCCTCCACCCAGCGCGCCGTCTCCTTCGCGTCGGTGTCCTCGAGCCAGCGGTAGGGATCGGCCACCTTGGTGCCGAAATAGTCGTCGACGACGTCGCCCTTCGGCGTGGCGGGATACTGGAGCGTGGCGGCGCTGGCGAGCAGGGGCGCGGCGGCCAGCAGGACGGTGATCAGCCTCATGGAAATTTCCGGGGGACGTGCGAGGACGGCCAGATTAACCGAATCGCCGGCGTCTTTTGCCGCGGCTTGCCCGGGGGCGCGCTTTAGGGCATTTTGGCGCGGAAGTCGCCATCCGCCAGGGAAGAGGGGGCGCGTTGTTGAAGAGTAAGAGGGGCGCGGCACTGTGCCGGCTAGGGATCGGCGCTGCGCTGGCCGTCCTGGCGGGTTCTGCCGCAGCGCAATACGAAGAGCCCATGGGGCTGCCGAGCTGGTACGCCGGCGGCCTCGTCGGCATGGGCTTTCCCGATTCCGCGCGCCAGGCCAAGGACGGCCTGAACCTGCAGCTCGTGATAGGCAAGGTGCTGGCCGAGTCGGTGGCGGTGGAGGGCAACCTGTTCGCGACCACTTTCGACGCCGACATGGCCGGCGGCGCCGACCACGAGCTCACCGGCGTCGGCGTGGATCTCACGCTGGGCACGCCCGACTACGGCTATCCGCTGTTCCTGCTCGGCGCCGGCATGGTGCAGCAGGACATCGGCGGCGTCGGCAAGTCCGAGACCTACGGCGAGCTGGGCGTCGGCGCTTACCTGCCGTGGCACTTCGGCGGCGAGCTGTGGCGCGTCGAGGCCCGTTATCACCTGGTCATGACCGACCATCCGGCCCTGCCGGGCGACGATCTGGTCGACGACCTGCGCCTGAACATCGGCGTGCTGTTCGCCTTCGGCCGCGAGGCGCCGGTGCGCGAGCCCGAGCCGGAGCCCGAGTCGCTGCCGCCCGCGCCGGTCGCGGCGCCCGTCGCCGTGCTGCCCGAGCCGGTGCTCGCGCCGCCGGTCGTGCCGGTCACGGCCCCCGCGGACGAGGACGGCGACGGCGTGCCCGACGGCGAGGATTCCTGCCCGCGCACCGTCCACGGCGCCAAGGTCGACGCCAAGGGTTGCGTGGTCCCGACCGACATCGTCCTGCGCGGCGCCTACTTCGGCTCGGGTTCCGCCAGCCTGACCGCCAGGGGCTACGAGTTGCTGCACTCGGTCGCCGCGGCGCTGAAGGCCGATCCGGAAATGCGGCTGGAGATCGAGGGCCACACCGATTCCACCGGCCCGGCCGACAAGAACATGCAGCTGTCGCAGCAGCGCGCCGACGTGGTGCGCGAGGTCCTGGTCTCGCTCGGCGTCGACTCGCGCCGGCTGGTCGCCAAAGGCTATGGCGAGACCCGCCTGCTCAATCGCGACCGGACGGTGGAGGAGCGGGCGCAGAACCGGCGCGTGCAATTCCGGCGCCTGGACCGTTGATGAAGCGCCTCGCTGCGGCCGCATTCGCCGCCGTCGTCGCGCTGGCCGGCGCCGACTCGTCGGCCGACGCGCCGGTCGGCGAGGCCGCGTACTTCGGTTCGAGCTCCGCCAGCGTGACCGCCGACGGCTTCGGGTCGCTGCACGCGCTGGCCGAGGCGATGAAGGCCGATCCGATGCTGCGCGTCGAGGTCGCGGGCCACGCCGACACCAGCGGCCCGGACGAGCTGAACATGCAGCTGTCGCGCCAGCGCGCCGTCGTGGTGCGCGAGTTCCTGGTGGCCTACGGCGTCGACCCCGGCCGCCTGGTGGCGCGGGCCTACGGCGAGACGCGGCCGGTGAACGACAACAGCACGCGCGAACTGCGGTCCTGGAACCGGCGCGTGCAGTTCCGCCGCGTGGAGTGACGCCATGACGCTCGCCCCGTTGCTGATCCTGCTGGCGGCCGCCAGCCCCACCGCGACGATCTGCACGTCGGTGCTGCCGGGCGAGGGCGAGCGCAACGCCGGCATCGACGACGACCGCGACGGCATCCCCGACTCCGACGACTGGTGCGCGCTGTCGCCCGCCGGCACGCGCGTCGCGCCCAACGGCTGCGCCGACTGGGAAGTGCCGGTGGTGTGCACCGCCGCGCCGGTGATCCCGCCGCCGCCGCCGCCGAAAGTCGAGCCGAAGGATTCCGACGGTGACGGCGTCGACGACACGATCGACCAGTGCCCCGGCAACTTCCGCGCCACGGCGGTGGACGCGCGCGGCTGCGTGCTGCTCGACCAGCTGGTGCTGACCGGCACCAACTTCGAGATGGGCTCGGCCACGCTCAAGGCCGAGGCCGCGCCGACGCTGCGCCTGGTGGTGCAGGCGATGCTGGCCAATCCGGGCCTGCAGGTCGAGGTCGGCGGGCACACCGACTCGGTCGGCCCGGACGCGCTGAACCAGCGCCTGTCGCTGCGCCGCGCGAACTCCGTGAAGGATTTCCTGGTGGGCGAGGGCATCGACGCCGCGCGCCTGGCCGCCGTCGGCTACGGCGAGGCCGCGCCCGCCGAAAGCAACGAGACCGCCGAAGGCCGCGCCGCCAACCGCCGCGTGGCGTTCAAGGCGATTTCGCCCTAGGCGAAATCGTCCCGAGCGCGCTTTGCGCGCGAGGGATCTTGCTTCTGAAGCGAGATCCCTCGCTACGCTCGGGATGACACGCGTCACTTCAACAGCGTATCCGCCGACTCCGCCAGTTTTTCCTTCGCGTAGGCATAGCCGCGATCGACGATCTCGTCCATGCGCTTCCACGCGAACATGCCGATGCCGAGCACCGGCATGCGCAGGTAGAGGTTGGCGTTGGCGGCGCGCGCGCGGGTGCCGCTCTCGCTGGTCATGGTCGCGGTGCGGAACAGGATGTCGCGCAGCCCCGGCGGGTCGCCCGGCCCGGTCCAGTTCAGCAGCCCCTCCGGATCCGGGCCCTCGATGCCCGGCGCGCGGATGTCGCCCTCGGTCGAGACGTTGGACGCGACGATCGGGCCGCGCTCGAGGTTCTGCATGATGTCGGTCGGCAGCGAGTTGGCCACCGCGCCGTCGGACAGCAGCTCGCCCTTGTAGACCACCGGCGGGGCGATGCCCGGCACCGCCATGCTGGCCGCGATCCACGTCTCCAGCGGCCCGGCGTCGTGCACCATCGCCGTGCCGCGCGTCAGGTTGGTGGACACGCAGAACCACGGCATGCGCAGGTGCTCGATCAACTGCTCGCCGAAGATCTCGCGCAGGCGCCGCAGGAACTTGCGGCCCTTGATCAGCGCGATGCGCGGGAACATGTAGTCGTTGAGGTAGTTGTGGGTGACGAAGGTGTCGCGCAGCACCGGCACGATCTCGTGGCTGCTGTAGCCCATCGCCACCAGCGCCGAGATCAGCGCGCCCATCGACGAGCCGCCGGCCAGGTCGATGGTCAGGCCACGCTCCTCGAGCGCGCGCAGCAGGCCCAGGTGGGCGAAGCCGCGCGCGCCGCCGCCGCCGAGCACCAGGCCGATGGCGCGGCCGGTGAGCTGGCGCGACAGCGCGGCGAAGTCGGTGACGTTGCCGGGCCGCACGAAGTAGTGCGCGCGCGCCTCGGCCTGCGACTTCCACGCGGTCACCGCGCCGCCGTCGGCGCCGGGCGGCCGCAAAATCAGAAGTTCGACCTTGGCGAAGATGCCCGAGCGGCGCAGCGCGTCGAGCATCGGCGTGGTCGCCGGCGTGTCGCCGGCGTTGAGCACCACCAGCACGCGGTCGGCCTGGCGCATGCAGCGCGCGGCCCAGGCGTCGGGCTCGTGCCCGGCGGTGTAGACCAGATAGCGGAAGCTGCGCTCGAGCTGGTTGAGCCACTCGACCAGCCGTTCGTTGCCGGCGCAGTCGGTCATCGGCGTGGTCGACATGGATTCGCCGAGCTCGCCGTTCACCGCCGCGTCGTCGACGATGCGGCAGGTGTCCATGCCGCACAGTCGCTCGTGCAGTGCGCGCGCCACGGCGGCGGCGTCCACGCCCGGCGTGCCGGGGATCACCGCGAAGTTGCGCGCGCTGCGCGCGATGTTGAGCTTGAGCTCGCGCTGGTTCTGGCGCAGGCGCGTGATCAGCACCCGCGCGATCGCCACCAGCGCCAGCGGGTTGGCAACCAGGAATTCCATCAGCTGGTCGCGGCGGATCTGGATCAGCTGGCTGTCGCGGATCGCCTCGACCGTGGCGGTGCGCTTCTCGCCGGACAGCAGGCCGATCTCGCCGATCGGCTCGTGCGCGGCCACCAGGCCGGCGAGCTGGCCGCGGATCATCACGCGCAGGCGGCCGGTGGCGACGATGTAGAGGTGCTCGGCCGGCTCGTCCTCGGTGAACAGGCGCTCGCCGCTGCGCAGGTTGATCGGCGCGGCCAGCGCGGCCAGCGCGTCGAGCGACGCCGGCGGCAGGTTCGCGAACAAGGCGCTTTCGGCGAGGACCGAGCGCAGCTCCATTCAGATTGGCCCCTAATTGGGGTCAGAAATGGTGGTCTGACCCCGGTTTCTTCCGCCCAGTCTAGCCGACGCGCGTCACGACCCGCCCATCACCAGCTTGTCGAGCACCGGCAGCGGCACCGCGCCGTTGACCAGCACGACGTTGTGGAACTTGCGCAGGTCGAAGTCCGCGCCCTGGCGCTGCTTCAGCTTCTCGCGCAGCTCGAGGATCTTCAGCATGCCGGCCTTGTAGGCCAGCGCCTGGCCGGGCGCGACCAGGTAGCGCTCGATCTCCGCCACCACGTCCACTTCCGGCTGGCCGGTCTTGGCCAGCATGTACTCGATCGCCTGCTCGCGGGTCCAGCGCCTGGCGTGCATGCCGGTGTCCACCACCAGCCGCACCGCGCGCAGCATCTCGTCCTGCAGGCGGCCCAGGTCGTCCATCGGCTCCTTCTGGAAGCCGAGCTCCCAGGCCAGGCGCTCGGCGTACAGCGCCCAGCCCTCGGCGTAGGCGGTGAACAGGCCGAGCCTGCGGAAGGTCGGCACGCCCTTGAGCTCCAGCGCGATCGCGATCTGGAAGTGGTGGCCCGGCACGCCCTCGTGGTAGGCCAGCGTGCGCATGCCCCACTTGTAGATGGAGTTGACGTCGCGCAGGTTGGCGAAGAACTTGCCCGGCCGCGAGCCGTCCATCGCCGGCTGCTGGTAGTACGCGCCGGCCGTGCTCTTCTCCATGAACGGCGGCACGCGCTCGACCTTCACGCCGACTTTCGGCTTCAGGTCGAACGCGCCGTCGAGCCCGCCGCTGATCTCGTCGATGATCTTCTGGTAGTCGGCCAGGATCTGCGCGCGGCCCTCGTCGGTGTCGGGGTACAGGTAGCGCGGGTCCCTTGACAGCCGCGTCAGGCGCTCGCCGATCGAGCCCGCCTTCGGCACGCCCTGCGCCTTGAGGATCGCCTCCATCTGCGCCTCGATGCGCGCGACCTCGTCCAGGCCGAGCTGGTGCAGTTGCTCGGGGTTGTAGTCGGCCGTGGTGTGGTTCCTCACGCACCAGGCGTAGTACGCCTCGCCGTCGGGCAGGGCCCAGACGCCGTTGTTGGCCGTGGCCTTGGCCTGCAGCGCCTCGAAGTACGCGATCAGCTCGCGGTACGCGGGCAGCACGGATTCGGCGATGGCCTTCTCGCCGTCCGCCAGGATCGCGTCGCGCTCGGCCTGCGGCACCGACTCGAGCTTGCCGAGCGCGTCGCGCAGGTTCGTGTACAACACCTGCTCGTTCGGCGCCGGCGCGGCGAAAGCGCGCATCTGGTCGAGCACCTTGGTCACGGTGAACCTGGGCGGGATCACGCCGAGCGACTCGCGCAGCCTGAGCCCTTCGAGCACCTGGTCGAACTTCCACTTGAACTTGCCCAGCCGCGCGACGTAGTCGCGCGCGGTCTCGGCGTCGTTGACCTGGTGCGTGTTGATCATGAAGTCCGGCAACTGGCTCTGGATGCCGAACAGCTGGTTGACCGGGTAGTCGTGGAACATCCAGCGCTCGCCGTCGGCCTGGTTCTGCAGGAACCAGTCGAGCACGTCGTAGGAAATCTTGCGCTGCTCGCTGAGCGAGGCGCGGTCGTACCGGCGCAGGTCCTCGAGGCTCCCGCGCAGCTGCGCGGCCAGCTCCTTCTGGCGCGCGACCGAGACGTCGGACAGGTCGTCGTTGTGGAAGTCGATGCCCATCGGCTCGAGCAGGCGCAGGTACGACAGCGTCTCCGGGTCGTCGATGACGGCGCGCAGGAAGGCCTTCTCGAAGAAGATGTCGATCGAGAACGGCCGGAAGAACCAGGCCTGGGCAACGGCCAGTGCCGCCAGCAGGAACACGGCGGCCACCAGGCCGCCGAGGATTTTCAGCGCTTTCTTCATGACCGCTCCCGCCTAGTCGGTGTTGCCGAGCACCCGCTTCTCGAGCACCGGCAGCGGCATGGCGCCGGCGCCGAGCACGAGGTTGTGGAACTGCTTGAGGTCGAACTGGTCGCCCTGGCGCCGCTTCAGCTCCTCGCGCAGCGCGACGATCTTCATCATGCCGGTCTTGTAGGCGAGGGCCTGGCCCGGGTTGACCAGGTAGCGCTCGATCTCGCCGACCACGTCGGTGTCGGGCTGGCCGGTCTTGTCGGCGAAATACTCGATGGCCTGCTCGCGCGTCCAGCGCCTGGAGTGCATGCCGGTGTCCACCACCAGGCGCACCGCGCGGAACATCTCGGCCTGCAGGCGGCCGAGGTTGTCGAGCGGGTCCTTCTGGAAGCCGAGCTCCCACGCCAGTTGCTCGGAGTAGAGCGCCCAGCCCTCGGAGTAGACCGTGAACAGGCCGAGGTTGCGGAATTTCGGCACGCCCTGGATGTCCTGGGCGATGGCGATCTGGAAGTGGTGGCCCGGGATCGCCTCGTGGTACGCCAGCGTGCGCATGCCCCACTTGAACAGCTCGCGCATGTCGCGCATGTTGATGTAGAAGATCGCCTTGCGCGACTTGTCGAGCGGCGCCGGCAGGTAATGCGCGCCGGGCGCGGTCTTCTCGCGGAACGGCTCGATGCGCTTGACGTCCACGCCGACCGCCGGCTTGAGGTCGAACGCCTGGTCCATGCCGGCGCTGATCTCCTCGATGATCTTCACGTAGTCGGCGATGGCCGCCTCGCGGCCGGCGTCGCTGTCCTCGTAGAGCTGCGAGGGCTCGAGCGCGAGCTGGTTCATGCGCGCGCCGACCGAGCCTTCGGTCAGGCCGCGCGCGCGCAGGATCGCGTCGATTTCCTTCTCGATGCGCGCGACTTCGGCCAGGCCGGTCTGGTGCACCTCTTCCGGCGTCAGCGGCAGCGTGGTGTGGTTCCTCACGCACCAGGCGTAGTACTGGTCGCCGTCCGGCAGCGCCCACACGCCGTTGTTGGCGGTGACTTTCGGCTGCACCGACTCGTAGTACGCGATCAGCGACTGGTAGGCGGGATACACCGACTCGGCGATGGCTTTCTCGCCGGCGGCGAGGATCGCGGCCTTGTCGTCGGCCGACAGGCCTTCGAGCTTGTCGAGCTTGCCGGACAGGTTGGCGTAGAGCACGTGCTCCTTCGGCGCCGGCTCGACGAACTTGCGCATGCCCTCGAGCGCCTTGTCCACCGCGAACTTCGGCGGCAGCACGCCCTTGGACTCGCGCAGCTTGAGGCCGTCGAGCACGTGGCCGAACTTCCAGTTGAACTTGTTCAGGCGCGCGACGTAATCGCGCGCGGTGTCGGCGCTGTTGACCTGGTGCGTGCTGATCATGAACGTCGGCAGGCTGTTCTGGACGCCGAACGTCGGGTTGACCGGGTAGTTGTGCCACATCCACTTCTGGCCCTCGACCGAGTTGTTGAGGAACCAGTCGAGGATGTCGTAGGACATTTTCCGGGTGTCGTCGAGCGACTCGCGGTCGTAGGCGTGCAGCGTCTCGAGGTTCTCGCGCGTGAAGGCGGCGAGGCGCTCCTGCCGCGCCGGGCTCGACTCGGTGAGCTCGTCGTTGTGGCCGTGGATGCCCATCGCGTCGAGGAAGCGCAGCGACGACAGGATCTCGGGATCGTCGAGCACGGCCTTGAGGAAGGCGCGCTCGAAGAACACGTTGATCGACCACGGCTTGAAGTACCAGGCGTTGACGAAC
>JBQTJQ010000111.1:0-19448 GCA_052386975.1 Gammaproteobacteria bacterium
CGATCATGTGCACGGGGATGCGGATGGTTCTCGCCTGGTCGGCGATTGAGCGGGTGATCGCCTGCCGGATCCACCAGGTGGCGTAGGTCGAGAACTTGTAGCCGCGGCGGTACTCGAACTTGTCGACGGCCTTCATCAGGCCGATGTTGCCTTCCTGGATCAGGTCGAGGAACTGCAGGCCGCGGTTGGTGTACTTCTTGGCGATGGAGATCACCAGGCGCAGGTTGGCCTCGACCATCTCCTTCTTGGCGCGGCGGGCCTTGGCCTCGCCCACGCTCATGTGCCGGTTGATGTCCTTCACTTCCTCGATCGTCAGCAGGTTCTCCTGCTCGAGCGCGCGCAGCCGGTCCTGCAGCGCCTTGATCTCGTCGCCGCGCCTGGCGATGGCGCGCGCGTGCTTCTTGTCGCCGCGCGTGATGCGCGAGACGAAGCTCTTGTCGGCGGCGTGGCCCGGGAACTTCTCGAGGAATTCCTTGCGCGGCATGCCGGCGTCGATCACGCAGATCTTCATGATCGCGCGCTCGGCGGTGCGCACGATGTCGGTCTTGGCGCGCAGGTTGCGCGTGACCTCGTCGACGATCTTCGGCGACAGGCGGAAGGTCATCAGGTGCTCGGCCAGGGCCTCGCGCTTCTTCTGGGTCTTCTTGTCGTCCGAGCCGTTCTTCTCGAGCGACTCCCAGGCCTTGTCGAAGAATTTCTGCAGCTGGTTGAAGTTCCTGGCGGCCTCGACCGGGTCCGGGCCGGTGTCGACGGCTTCTTCCTCGTCGTCGCCGTTCTCCTTCTCGTCCTTCTCCTTCACTTCGACCGGCTCGGCCTTGAGGTCCGGCGGCATCTCGCCCTCGGCCGGCACCGGGGCGTTGGGGTCGAAGAAGCCGACCACGACGTCGGCCAGGCGGCGCTTGCCGGCCTTCACCGCGTCGTAGGCCTCGAGCAGGATGGCGGTGGTCTCGGGGTACATCGCCATCGCGTAGAACGCCTCGTTGAGGCCTTCCTCGATGCGCTTGGCGATGCGGATCTCGCCCTCGCGGTCGAGCAGCTCGACGCTGCCCATCTCGCGCATGTACATGCGCACCGGATCGGTGGTGCGGCCGAACTGGTCGTCGAGCGCGGCCAGCTGGGCAGCCGCTTCCTCGATCTCGTCGTCGTCGTCTTCCTGGGTCGTCGCCGTCGGCTCCGGCTGCAGGATGGACTCCTCGTCAGGCGCCTCGTCGTGCACGACGATGCCCATCGAGTTGATCATCGAAATGACGTCGTCCAGCTGCTCCGAGTCGACGATCTCCGGCAGGTGGTCGGTCACCTCGGCGTAGGTCAGGTACCCCTTCTCCTTGCCGCGGGCAATGAGGGTCTTGATCTGCGATTGTTTTTCCAGATTCATGGGGCGCGGAGGAGCTCGGGGGCTGCGGCTGCGGGGGGCCGCGAAAGGGCGGCGATTCTACCTGAAATGAGCCACTTAGGCAGGAAAACTCAGACCGGCTTGGCCCCCGCCAGTTGCCGGGAAAGGCCGTCCAGTTCCCGCTTCTCGGCGGACGACAGCTCCCGCCGGCGGGCTTCGGCCAGCAGGGCCTGGGCCCGGGCCCGCAGGGCCTTCTGGGCCAGGTGGGCGATGGCGTCGGCGAACTCGCGCTCGATCGCGTCCTCGGCCAGTTCGAGCGGCTCGAGGGCGACGCGCGCCAGCGCCTTGCCGCGCTCCTCCTCGCGCCAGCGCTCCAGCAGCTGGGCCGCGCTGGCCTCCGGGTGCTCGCGGAAGTGCTCGACCACGGCGACCAGCAGGCTGGTGCCGGGCGCGTCGGACTGGGCCAGCTGCTCCAGGTCGGCGACCCTGGCGGCGAGGGCCGGTTGCTCGAGCAGCAGCTGCAGCGCCCGGCGCGCGGGCCGCGAGGCGATGCCGTCGAGCGAGCCCGCTCCGGCCTGGGCTTCGCCAGCCCGTTCCGCGCGGGTGGCAGCGGCCTCGAAATCGGCCCGGTTCAGGCGCGTGGTCCGCGACAGCTCGTCGATGATCAGTTCGCGCAGCGGGCCCTGCCGCAGGCGCTCGAGGTGCGGCCGCGCCAGCGCCGCCAGCCGCGCGCGACCGTCCGGCGTCGCCAGGTTGACCTGACTCGACAGCTGGCTCAGCAGGAAGCCGGACAGGCTCTGTGCCTGCGTGACTCTGCGATTGAACTCGTCGGCGCCCAGCTCCCGCACGAAGGAATCCGGGTCATGCTTCCCGCCCTGGGAACTGTCGGGCAGGAACATGAATAAAATTTCGCGGTTCTCGAACGCCTCGGGCAGCGCCTGCTCGAGCGCGCGCCAGGCGGCGGCGCGGCCGGCGCGGTCGCCGTCGAAGCAGAACACCACCCGGCTGGTGCTCTTGAACAGCAGGTTCAGGTGCTCGCGCGTGGTCGCGGTGCCCATGGTCGCCACCGCGTACGGGATGTCGTGCTGCGCCAGCATCACCACGTCCATGTAGCCCTCGACCACGAGGATGCACGGGATCGCGCCCTTCTCCTCGCGCGCTTCGTACAGCCCGTAGAGCTGCCGGCCCTTGTCGAACAGCGGCGTCTCGCGGCCGTTGAGGTACTTGCGGTCGTCGTCGCTGCCCGGCAGCACGCGGCCGCCGAAGGTGATGACCTGGCCGCGCAGGTTGCGCACCGGGAACATGATCCGGCGCCGGTAGAAGTCGTAGGTCCGGCCCTTCTCCTCGTTCCTGACCAGCAGCCCGGCCTCGAGCGCGTGCTTCTCGGGCACCTGCCCCGCGATCGTGTCCCAGCGGTCGGGCGCGAAGCCGATGCCGAAGCGCCGGGCGGTCTCGCCGGTGACGCCGCGCTGCTTGAGGTACTCGATCGCCTCGGGGGATTGCTTCAGCTCGGCCTTGTAGATGCGCTCGGCCGCGGCCAGCGCGTCGAGCGGGCCGTCGAGCACCAGGCGCTCGGCCGGCGCGCCGCCCTCGCGGGGCACGGTCAGGCCCGCGCGCTGCGCCAGCTCCTCGACCGCCTCGACGAACTGCAGGCGGTCGTACTCCATCAGGAAGCTGATGACGGTGCCGTTCTTGCCCGAGCTGAAGTCGAAGAACATCTGCTTGGCCGGGCTGACGAAAAACGACGGCGTCTTCTCGTTGGTGAACGGCGAGCGCGCGCGGTATTCCTTGCCGGCCTTGCGCAGGTCCAGCCGCTCGCCGATCACCTGCACGATGTCGGTGCGGGCGATCAGGTCCTGGATGAAGGAATCGGGGATGCGGCCGGCCATGGAAAAGTGGAAAAGGGGGACAGGAAAAGGGGACAGAACTATTTTCGCGCGGACTGTGCGGAGACCTACCCTACCGCTGGAAAATAGTTCTGTCCCCTTTTCTTAGCCGAGCCTGGACTTGACCAGCCCGGAGAGCTTGCCCATGTCGGTCTTGCCCGCCACCCTGGGCTTGAGCCAGGCCATCAGCTTGCCCATGTCCTTGCCGCCGGCGGCGCCGGTCTCGGCCTTGCCCTGCTCGACCAGCGCCAGCACCTCGGCCTCGCTCAGCTGCTGCGGCATGTAGGCCAGCAGGATCCTGATCTCGCCGGCTTCCTTGTCGGCCAGGTCCGGCCGGTTGCCGGCGCGGAACTGCTGCTCGGAATCGCGGCGCTGCTTGACCATCTTCTCGAGGATGCCGAGGGCGGTGGCGTCATCGACCTCGCCGCCCTTGTCGGCCTCGTGGCGCTTGAGCTCGGACAGGGCCAGCCGCACGGTGTGCAGGCGCAGGGCCTCGCCGGCCTTCAGGGCGGCCTTCATGTCCTCGGTGATGCGGGCTCTGAGCGTGGTCATCGGTGCTGGCTCCAGAAAGGGGCAGAAAAAGGGGGCGCACGTCTTTTCCGCCCTAAAGCAAAACGCCCCGGATCCGGGGCGTCGTGAAGAGGTGTGCGTCCCCTTTTCGGTAAAAAGGTGAGCGTCCCCTTTTTCAGTACAAGCGCGTGCGGCTCGTCGTATCGCGCGACTGGCGCTTGAGCTGCCGCTTGATCGCGGCGGCCCGCTTGCGCTTGCGCTCCTGGCTCGGCTTTTCGAAGTACTCGTGCTTGCGCACGTCGGTGAGCACGCCGGCTTTTTCGCAGGTGCGCTTGAAGCGCCGCAGGGCGACCTCAAACGACTCGTTGTCGCGGATTCGGACGGAAGGCATTCAAACCACTCTTTGGCCCGGTCAAGGGAGGGAAATTGGGGCCGCGATTCTATGCGGGCGCCGCCCTTAATGCAAAAATGCCGACCCATGAGCCGCTTAGCCCCCGCGCCCGGCCCGGTCCTCGGGATCGAGACGTCCTGCGATGAAACCGCGGTCGCGGTCTACGACCCGGCCCGCGGCCTGCTGTCGCACACGCTGCACAGCCAGGTGGACCTGCACGCGGCCTACGGCGGCGTGGTACCCGAGCTCGCCTCGCGCGACCACGTGCGGCGCATCAATCCGTTGATCCGCAAGGCGCTGGCCGATGCCGGCCTGCAGGCCGGCGACCTCGCCGGCATCGCCTATACCGCCGGCCCCGGCCTGATCGGCGCGCTGATGGTCGGCGGCGCGGTGGCGGCCGGGATGGCGCTGGCCCACGGCCTGCCGCTGGTCCCGGTCCACCACATGGAAGCACACCTGCTGGCGCCGATGCTCGAGACGCCGCACCCCGAATTCCCGTTCGTGGCGCTGCTGGTGTCCGGCGGGCACACCCAGCTGGTCGCGGTCGAGGGCGTGGGCCGCTACGAGATCCTCGGCGAGAGCCTCGACGACGCGGTCGGCGAGGCCTTCGACAAGGTCGCCAAGCTGCTGGGCCTGCCTTATCCGGGTGGCCCGGCGCTGGCGCGGCTGGCCGAGCGCGGCAAGCCCGGGCGCTTCAAGTTCAGCCGGCCGATGACCGACCGGCCCGGGCTCGACTTCAGCTTCTCGGGCCTGAAGACCGCGGTGCTGACCACCCTGCCGGCCGGGGCCGACGAGCAGACCCGCGCCGACATCGCGCGCGACTTCGAGGACTGCGTCGCCGACACGCTGGTGATCAAGTGCGAGCGCGCGCTCGAGCACACCGGGTTCCGCAGCCTGGTCGTGGCCGGCGGCGTCGGCGCCAACCTGCGCCTGCGCGCGGCGCTGCAACAGTCCGCCGCCAAAAAGGGGACAGAACTATTTTTCCCGCGTCGCGAGTTCTGCACCGACAACGCCGCGATGATCGCCTACGTCGGCGCGGCGCGGCTGGCCGAGGGCCGGCCGGCCGGCGGGCCGCTTGAAGTGCGGGCGCGCTGGCCGATGTCGGAGCTGCGCGCTCCATCGAGTCGCGCCTAAAGGCGCTCCTGCATGGACACCATCCGCATCAAGGGCCTCAAGGTCGAGGCGATCGTCGGCGTGCACGACTGGGAGCGCAAGCTGCCGCGCCCGGTGATCGTCGACGTGGAGCTGCAGACCGACGTCGCGCGCGCGGCGAAGAACGACTCGTTGAAAGACGCGCTCGACTACGCCGCCGTCGCGCAGGAAGTCACCACCTTCGTCGGCACCTCGGACTTCCAGCTGATCGAGACGCTGGCCGAGCGCCTGGCGCAGAAACTGCAGCAGGCGTTCGGCGTGACCTGGCTCAGGCTCGAGGTGCACAAGCCCGGCGCGATCCCCGGCGCCGGCGGCGTCAGCGTCGTGATCGAGCGCGGCAAGCGCTGATTTGTCACCCGCGCGAAAGCTGGGGTCCAGCGTCTTGAGGTTCTGGATGCCAGCTTTCGCTGGCATGACAGTTCAAGCCGTCGCGATCAGCGCCGCGGCGAACGCCGCGAGGTTGTCGTACACCGTCACCTGCTCGCGCCGGGCGCCCAGCGCGGCCTCGGTCTCGCGGCCGAAGCCGGTGCGCACCAGCACCGGCAGCGCGCCCGCCGCCTGCGCCGCGTCGATGTCGCGCATCGAATCGCCGACGGCGTGGACGCGCGACAGCGACACGCCCAGGCGCCTGCCGATGTCGAGCAGCATGCCGGGGTTGGGCTTGCGCATTTCGGTGGCGTGGTCGGGATGCTCCGGCGCGTAGGCGATGCCCTCGATGCGCCCGCCCATGTCGGCCAGCGCGCGCTGCAGCTTGTCGTGGATCGCGAACAGCGCGTCGTAGTCGAACAGGCCGCGGCCGATGCCGGACTGGTTGCTGGCGACGTACACGCGGTAGCCGGCGTGGCACATGCGCGCGATTGCCTCGAGGCTGCCCGGGATCGGCTTCCACTCCGACACCGACTTCACGAAGTCGGCCGAGTCCTCGTTGATGACGCCGTCACGGTCGAGGATGACGAGTTTCATTGGCAATGTCGGCAAAGGATTGCCGACCTACCTGTAGGGCGGCATTCCCATGCCGCCATCATCCCGGCAAGCATGAAATGTCGGCGATGCTGCGGCACAGCTTGTCGAGCCGGCGCAGCAGCGCGACGCGATTGCGGCGCAGCTCTTCCTCCGGCGCCATCACCATGACCTTGTCGAAGAACGCGTCGACCGGCTGCTGCAGCTGCGCCAGCGCCTTGAGGCCGCCGGTGTAGTCGGCCTTCTCGGCGGCGCCGTGCACCTTGCCGTCGAGCGCGGTCAGCGCTTCGTACAGGCCGCGCTCCTGCGATTCGCGAAACGCCTCCGGCCTGACCTCGATCCCACCCTCGCCCGCCTGTTTCAGGATGTTGCGGATGCGCTTGTGGGCGGCGGCGAGCTGTGCCGATTCCTGCATGCCGAGGAAGCCGCGCACCGCCTCGACCCGCGCGGCGAAATCGGCGGGCACCGTAGTGCCGGTCGCGGCGACCGCGTTGAACACTTCGACGCCGACCTTCTGCTCGGCGAGCAGGCCGCGCAGGCGCTCGAGCACGAACTCCCACAGTTCGGCCAGCATCCGGTCGTCGCGCTTGCCGGCGGGCTGCGCGTCGAGCGCGGACTTGAGCAGCGCGCGCAGGTCGAGCGGCAGCCTGGCCTCGATGCAGATGCGCAGCGCACCCAGCGCGGCGCGGCGCAGCGCGAACGGATCCTTGCTGGCGGATGGTTTCTGGCCGATCGCGAAGATGCCGGCCAGCGTGTCGAGCTTGTCGGCCAGCGCCAGCACGCGCCCCGCGGCGGACGCCGGGATCGTGGTGCCGGACTGGGTCGGCTGGTAGTGCTCGCGGATCGCCTGCGCCACTTCGACGGACTCGCCCGAGGCCTGCGCGTAGTACCCGCCCATCACGCCCTGCAGCTCGGGGAACTCGAACACCATGCGCGTGACCAGGTCGGCCTTGGCCAGCGAGGCCGCGCGTTCGGCGGCGGAGCCGTCGACGCCGAGCTTGCCCGCGATGTGGGCGGCGAGCTTGCCGACGCGACGCGCCTTGTCGCCGACCGAGCCCAGGTCCTTCTGGAACGTCACGCGATCGAGCTCGCCGATGAAGTCGCCGAGCTTCTTCCTGCGGTCCTGCTCCCAGAAGAACAGCGCGTCGGTCAGGCGCGGGCGCACCACGCGCTCGTTGCCGGCGATGACCTGCTTGACGTCCTTCGACTGGATGTTCGAGATGGTGATGAACAGCGGCAGAAGCTTTGCGCCTGAAGGCGCTCCTGCGCCGAACACCGGGAAATACCGCTGGTTGTGCTCGATCGTCGCGATCACGACTTCCGGCGGCAGCGCCATGAAGCGCTCCTCCATGCGTCCGGAGATCACCACCGGCCACTCGACCAGCGCGGTGACTTCGGCCAGCAGCTCGTCGGTGATGCGGGCCTTGCCCTTGAGCTTCGCGGCTTCGGCCTCGATCAGCTTGTGGATGCGGGCCTGGCGGGCGTCGAAGTCGGCCACGACTTTCGCCGCCAGCAGTTTCTTCTCGTAGTCCGCCGGCGACTTCAGCACGATGGCTTTCGGCGCGTGGAAGCGGTGGCCATACGTGGTGTTGCCGGACTTCAGGCCGAAGCGCGCGATCGGGATGACCTTGCCGCCGAGCAGCGCGACGATCCATTGCACCGGCCGCACGAAGGTCTCGCTGCCCTCGCCCCAGCGCATGCGCTTGGGCACCAGCTCGTCCATCGCCTTCAGCGTCTCGTCGAAAACCTCCGGGATCAGCTGCGCGGTGGCGCGGCCCTCCTGCACGCCGCGGAACACCAGCTGCCCGCCTTCCTGCGCCAGCGCGGAGAACTCCGCGCCGCAGGACTTGGCGAAGCCGAGCCCGGCCGGCGTCGGCACGCCATCCTTGAGCGCCGCCGCGAGCTTGGGGCCTTTGCGCTCGATTCTCTGGTTGGCTTGTGCCAGCGCCAGGCGCGGCACCAGCACCGCGATCCGCCGCGGCGTGGCGAACACGCGCGGCGGATTGCCGGCGACGCCGCGCAGCACCAGCCTGGTCGCGACTTGCTCGAGGGCCTTGGCCAGCGGCAGCACGTAGCGCGCCGGCAGGTCCTCGCAGCCGATCTCGATCAGCAGGTCCGCGTGGCCCGCGTCGCCTTTGGCCATGTCAGGTCTTGATCGCCGGCATCTCGAACGGCGCGTACACCGACTTGAACGCCGGCATCTTCTCGCAGCGCTGCACGTGCCGGCGCAGCGACGGGTAGCGTTTGGGATCGAGCTTGAGCGCCTCGTCGATGTAGGTGAAGGCGCAGGTCACGGTGATGTCGGCCTGGCTCAGGCCCTCGTCCACCAGCCAGTCGTCGCCTTCGCCGGCGCAGGCACGGTCGAGCACCATCAGCGCGCCATCCATCTGCTCGCGCAGCCGCGCCACCCACGGCGGATGGCGCTTGTCCTCGGGGCGGAAGAAGCCCTCGTAAACCTGCTGCACGGCCTTCTCGGCAGCGCCGGTCGCCAGCGCCATGAACGCCAGCGCGCGACGGCGCGGCGCGCCGGTCACCGGCAGCAGCGCGCGGTCGGCGCCGACGCGGTCGTCGAGGTAATCGAGGATCGCGCCCGAGTCGGTCAGGACCTCGCCGTCGTCGAGCACCAGCACCGGCACGCGGCCGAGCGGGTTGAACTTGCGGATCTGCGCCTGGTCGCGGCCGACCGACCAGTTCTTGTGCTCGAACCTGATCTCGAGCAGCTTCATGCTGACGGCGACGCGGCGCACGAATGGCGAGTCGAACATGCCGATCAGGATCATCAGGCGGCTTCCTTTTTCAGCGGCGCGAAGCCGGCAATCCTGGCCCGCGCGTTGTAGTACGCCTCGGCCACGGCGCGCGCCAGCGCGCGCACGCGCAGGATGTAGGCCTGGCGCTCGGTCACCGAAATCGCGCCGCGCGCATCGAGCAGGTTGAAGGCGTGCGAGGCCTGCAGCACGCGCTCGTAGGCCGGCAGCGGCAGGCTTTTCCCGATCAGCGAGGCGAACTCGCGCTCGGCCACGGCGAAGCGCTCGAACAGCGCGGCAGTGTCGGCGTGCTCGAAGTTGTAGGCCGACTGCTCGACCTCGTTCTGGTGGTAGACGTCGCCGTAGGTCACCACGCGGCCGCCGGCGCCGGACCACACCAGGTCGAACACCGATTCCTTCTTCTGCAGGTACATGGCCAGGCGCTCGAGACCGTAGGTGATCTCGCCCGACACCGGCTTGCACTCCAGGCCGCCGACCTGCTGGAAGTAGGTGAACTGCGTGACTTCCATGCCGTTGAGCCACACCTCCCAGCCCAGGCCCCAGGCGCCGAGCGTCGGCGACTCCCAGTTGTCCTCGACAAAGCGGATGTCGTGCACCAGCGGGTCGAAGCCGAGCCGGCGCAGCGACTCGAGGTACAGGTCCTGGAAGTTCGCCGGCGACGGCTTCATCAGCACCTGGAACTGGTAGTAGTGCTGCAGGCGGTTGGGATTGTCGCCGTAGCGGCCGTCGGTCGGGCGGCGCGAGGGCTGCACGTAGGCGGTGTTCCACGGCTCCGGGCCGATCGCGCGCAGGAACGTGGCCCAGTGGAAGGTGCCGGCGCCCATCTCCATGTCCATCGGCTGCACGATCACGCAGCCCTGCTTCGCCCAGAAGGTCTGGAGCTCGAGGATCAGGTCCTGGAACGTGAGCAGTTTGGGAGCGGGCATCGCGCGGCGAGTATATCCAAGGGTGGAGCCTATACTGGCCCGGGGTGATCCATGAAACGTCTCGCGGCTGGCGCCCTGCTGCTGCTGGCGGGCCATGCGTTTGCGCAGAACGAGCCGGCGGCGCCGGCCGGCGCCGCCGAAGCCGCGCGCGCCGCGATGCAGGCCGGCAACTACGCCGAGGCCTACTGCCTGTGGCGCGCGCTCGCCGAGGCCGGCGACGCCGACGCCCAGTACAACCTCGGCTGGATGTACCACAACGGCTACGGGCTGGTGATCGACGACGCGCAGGCGCAGCGCTGGTGGGAAAACGCCGCCGGGCGCGGCTCGACCGATGCGCTGGCCGCGCTCGGCAACCTGCTGCGCTACGGCGGGCGCGGCGTGCCGCCCGACCCTTCGCGCGCAGTGGACTGGTTCGTGCGCGCCGCGGGAAGCGGCGACGACGAATCGGCGCTGTTCCTGCGCACGCTGATCGCGAAGAACGATGCTTCGGTCAGAGCGCGACGCGTCGAGCTGCTGACGCAGCACGGCGCGGCGCTCGGCGCGGCGATCGTGGTGCGCTCCGAACAGACCGGCTTCCGCCAGAAACCCGACCCGGGGACGCGGCTGCTGGCGGTGTTCCCGAAGGGCAAGGCGCTGGTCGAGCTGTCGCGCTGGAAAGGCTGGGTGCAGGCCGGCGATCCGGCCGACGGCCGCGTCGGCTGGCTGCGCGCGACGCTGGTCGAGGCCGCCGACTAAACGTCGGCAAAGGATTGCCGACCTACCCGGGGGAGTTGCCGATGCGCCGGGCGATGCCGCGCCGGCGCGGTCCGCGCGGCGCTTCGCCGGTCTTGATCTTGATGATGCGCGCCACGTAGCCCTGGGTTTCCAGCGGCGCCTGCGGCGAGACCCGCGCCCAGGAATCCGCCGGCCTGGGCGTGGCCCTGAACGCGCGCAGCGCGCCGCCGAGCCCGGAGTTGTAGCCGGCGAAGGCCAGCAGCAGCTGCTCCTGGTCGGCCAGCGGCTCCCAGATCGCCTGCCGGTACAGGTAGCGGTCGTACCAGATGCCGGCGGCGATGTTCCAGCGCGGCTCGCGCAGGCTGGCGAAGTGCGGGTTTTCCTGCTGGATCTCGGCAAAGGTGCGCGGCATGACCTGCATCAGGCCGATCGCGCCGACCGGGCTCAGCGCATCGGGCTTCAGGTGCGACTCGGTGATGGCCTGGGCCTTGAACCAGCGCCAGTCGAAATGCGGGCCGAAGTAGCGCTTGGCGTACTTCTGGAAGTGCGCGTCGTACTCGCTGGTCCAGCGCGCCGAGTCGACCGGCTCGTCGCGGGCCAGCACCGGCGGCGCGACGAGTGTCATCCCGAGGAGCGCAGCGACGAGGGAGCTGGCTGTAAACGGCAAGATACCACGCTGCGCTCGGGATGACCCGGCGTTGCTCAAATCAGCGACAAGCCGATGACCAGGCCCAGGCCGATGCCGGTGGCGAGGTAGATGCCCATCAGCGCCAGCCCGACCGCGACGTTGCCGGCCTTGAGCTCGGCCTTCACGTCGAAGCCCATCACAAACTGGAAGAAGCGCGAGGCGATGAAGCCGCCGAACAGCATCAGCAGCCCGCCCAGGAATGCGTACAGCAGGTTCAGCAGGATGGGATCCAGCGACTCGCTCATGGCACGCCCCCGCTTTCCGTCGTCGTGGCCGCCGGAGTATAGAATGCGCCCCGCCCCGTTTTGGTGCAGCCGGCGGGGCCACTTGCATCGGCGAACGGCCGGACCCTTGATCCGCAAGGCCCCGCGCCGTTGGCATGTTTTCTGCTGTTACAGGGCCGCGCCGGACCACCGGCACGAACTCAATTGACCAATCGGAGAAACCCATGGCGGGCGAGAAGAGCGGCGGGGCAGCCGTACTGAAGCTGATCAAGGACAAGGGCGCGAAGTTCGTCGACTTCCGCTTCTGCGACACCCGCGGCAAGGAGCAGCACGTGACCGTGCCGTCGCACACCGTGGACGAGAGCCTGTTCACCGACGGCAAGATGTTCGACGGCTCGTCGATCGCCGGCTGGAAGGGCATCAACGAGTCCGACATGATCCTGATGCCGGACGCGGCGTCGGCCGTGGTGGATCCGTTCTTCGAGGAGCCGACCGTGGTCCTGCGCTGCGACGTCATCGAGCCGGCGACCATGCAGGGCTACGGCCGTGACCCGCGCTCGCTGGCCCACCGCGCCGAGGCCTACCTCAAGTCCACCGGCATCGCCGACACCGCGTTCTTCGGCCCCGAGCTCGAGTTCTTCATCTTCGACTCGGTGCGCTGGAACGTGGACATGGGCGGCTGCGGCGTCACCATCGAGTCCGAGGAAGCGCCCTGGGCCACCGGCAAGGAGGAGTTCGAGACCGGCCGCAACAAGGGCCACCGCGCCCCGGTCAAGGGCGGCTACTTCCCGGTGCCGCCGGTCGACAGCCAGCAGGACATCCGCAACGCGATGTGCCTGACGCTCGAGCAGATGGGCATCCCGGTCGAGGTGCACCACCACGAAGTGGCCGCCGCCGGCCAGAACGAGATCGGCACGAAGTTCAACACGCTGATCCGCAAGGCCGACGAGATGCTGATCTACAAGTACGTGCTGCAGAACGTGGCGCAGTCGTACGGCAAGACCGTGACCTTCATGCCCAAGCCGATCGTCGGCGACAACGGCACCGGCATGCACGTGCACCAGTCGCTGGCCAAGGGCGGCAAGAACCTGTTCAGCGGCGACAAGTACGGTGGCCTGTCGCAGCTGGCGCTGTACTACATCGGCGGCATCCTCAAGCACGCCAAGACCATCAACGCCTTCACCAACTCGACCACCAACTCGTATAAGAGACTCGTTCCGGGCTTCGAGGCGCCGGTGATGCTGGCCTATTCGGCGCGCAACCGCTCGGCGTCGGTGCGCATTCCGTGGGTGTCGAGCCCGAAGGCGCGCCGCATCGAGGTGCGCTTCCCGGACGGCATGTCGAACCCGTACTTCGCCTTCGCCGCGATGATGATGGCGGGCCTCGACGGCATCCAGAACAAGATCAACCCGGGCGAGGCGATGGACAAGGACCTCTACCACCTGCCGCCGGAAGAGGACAAGAAGATCCCGCGCGTGTGCCACAGCCTCGACATGGCGCTCGAGCACCTCGACAAGAACCGCGGCTTCCTCAAGCAGGGCGGCGTGTTCACCGACGACCTGATCGACGCCTACATCGAGCTCAAGATGCAGGAGGTCACGCGCTTCCGCATGACGACTCACCCTGTCGAGTTCGACATGTACTACTCGCTGTAGATCAACCAAACGGGACAGTCCCCTTCGGGGACAGTCCCGATGAACGCCCCCTGAACACGGGGGCGTTTTTTTTGGTGTCTAATGAACCCATGCGCACGCTGATCCTGGTGTTCGCCCTGCTGCCGGCATTCGTGCTGGCCCAGGACGCGCCGGCGCCGGAGGCGCCGCCGCCGGCCAAGCCCAAGGCCAAGGACCAGGTCTACAAGTGGGTCGACAAGGACGGCGTGGTCCATTACAGCAACCAGCCTCCGGCCGAGGGTGCCAAGCCGGCCAAGCTGCCGCCGCTGCAGACCTACAAGGGCGGCACCAATCCCAACCTGTCCAGGTTCGACAAGCCGGGCGCCAAGGGCGGCGCGGCGGCGGGCGGCGCGGTCAACATCGAGATCGTCACGCCGTCGAACGACGAGACTTTCCACGGCGGCGAGCGCGTGGTGCCGGTCGCCGTGATGGTCACCCCGCAGATCGGAGCCGGCCAGAAACTGATCTACCTGCTGGATGGCCGGCCGGCCTCGCCGCCGACCACCGATACCTCGTTCGCGCTGACCGGGGTCGATCGGGGCACGCACTCGGTCTCGGTCACGCTGGTGGGCGAGGCGGGCGATGAGATCGCGGCTTCGGGCAGCGTCACCTTCCACATGAGGCCGCCGACCGTGGACCAGGCCAAGCCGGCGAACGCGCCCAAGCCCGGCCCGCCGCCAAAGCCAAAGCCACCCAAACCATAACGCACCAAAACGGTGCGTTGACCCCTTCCTGGGCCTCCCAAGCTTTGCACCAAAACGGTGCGATAAGGATGGTTCTGGCGTAGGCTTCAGCCCTGAAGGCTTGGCCTGAAGCTTGCTGTGGTGCTACCCCACATGAAATTCCCCTCGCGCAGCCGGGTCAGTCCCGAGGCGCTCCTGGAGGGACTGACCACCGCCGTGATCAGCCTGGACCAAGACCTGCGGGTGAGCGGCCTCAACGCCGCCTGCGAAAGCCTGTTCGGCGTTTCCCGCCGCATCGCCCAGAAGCAGCCGCTGGCACTGGCGCTGCCGCAGTTCGCGCCGCACGAGGCGCGGCTGCGCGAGGCGCTCGATGCCGGCACCGGCTTCATCGAGCGCGAGCTCGCGCTCGGCCGCGGCACCGGCGAGCCGATCACGGTCGATTGCACCGTGACACCGCTGCTGCTCGGCAAGAAGGCCGGACTGCTGGTCGAGCTGGCGCCGCTGCACTCGCGCATCTCGCGCGACGGCCAGCTGTCGGCGCAGTTCGACGCCAGCCGCGAGTTGATCCGTGGCCTGGCGCACGAGATCAAGAACCCGCTCGGCGGCATCCGCGGCGCGGCGCAGCTGCTCGAGCGCGAGTTCCCCGATCCGCAGCACGGCGAGTACACGCGCGTGATCATCCGCGAGGCCGACCGGCTGCAGAACCTGGTGGACCGCCTGCTCGGGCCCTCGCGGCTGCCGCGGCGCGAACGGCTCAACGTCCACGAGGTGATCGAGCACGTGCGCAAGCTGCTCGAGGCCGAGGCGCCGGGCGAGGTCGCGGTCACGCGCGACTACGACCCGAGCATCCCGGAGCTGACCGGCGACCGCGAGCAGCTGATCCAGGCGCTGCTCAACGTCGCGCGCAACGCGCTGCAGGCGGTCGGCGGCGCCGGCCGCATCGTGCTGCGCTCACGCACGCGCCGCCAGGTCACCATCGGCGGCACGCTGCACCGGCTGGTGGCCGTGGTCGAGGTCGAGGACAGCGGCCCCGGCGTGCCGCCTGACCTGCAGGAGAAGATCTTCTACCCGATGGTCACCACGCGGCCCGGCGGCACCGGGCTGGGCCTGCCGATCGCGCAGCACCTGGCCCACAGCCACGGCGGCGCGATCGAATGCCGCTCGCGGCCCGGCTGCACCGTGTTCTCGATGTCACTGCCGCTGGAGTCCCTGTGAGCGCCTTGACCGTCTGGGTCGTCGACGACGACGAATCGATCCGCTGGGTGCTCGACAAGGCGCTGACGCGCGAGGGCATCAAGGTGCGCAGTTTCCCGGGCTCGGCCGAGCTGCTCGACGCGTTCGACAGCGAGGCGCCGGACGTGCTGATCTCCGACATCCGCATGCCGGGCGTGGACGGCCTGGCCCTGCTCGGGCGCCTGCGCGCCGAGCGCCCGGCGCTGCCGATCATCATCACCACCGCGCACTCCGACCTCGACGCGGCGGTCATGGCCTACCGTGGCGGCGCGTTCGAATACCTGCCCAAGCCCTTCGACGTGGATGCGGTGGTGGCGCTGGTGCGCCGCGCCGCGAAGAAAGGCCGCGGCGCCGATGAGTCCGCGCCGGCAACCGCGCCGGCGGCGCTGATCGGCGAGGCCCCGGCGATGCAGGAGGTGTTCCGCGCCATCGGCCGGCTGGCCTCCTCGCAGATCAACGTGCTGATCACCGGCGAGACCGGCGTCGGCAAGGAGCTGGTGGCGCGCGCGCTGCACACCAACAGCCCGCGCGCGGGCCGGCCGTTCATCGCGGTGAACACCGCGGCGATCCCCAAGGACCTGATGGAGTCGGAGTTCTTCGGCCACGAGCGCGGGGCCTTCACCGGCGCCCAGACCCAGCGCAAGGGCCGCTTCGAGCAGGCCGACGGCGGCACGCTGTTCCTCGATGAGGTCGGCGACATGCCGCACGACCTGCAGACGCGCCTGCTGCGCGTGCTCAGCGACGGCGAGTTCTACCGCGTCGGCGGCACCGCGCCGGTCAAGGTCGACGTGCGCGTGATCGCGGCGACCCACCAGGACCTCGAGGCCGCGGTGCGCGCGCGCCAGTTCCGCGAAGACCTGTACCACCGGCTCAACGTGATCCGCGTGCGCGTGCCCGCTGTGCGCGAACGCCGCGACGACGTCACCTTGTTATTCGCGCATTTCCTGGCACAGGCGGCGCGCGAGCTCAAGACCGCGGGCAAGCGGCCGCGCCCCGAGGTGGTCGAGCACCTCAAGTCGCTCGACTGGCCTGGCAACGTGCGGCAGATCGAGAACACCTGCCGCTGGCTGACGGTGATGGCGCCGGGGCGCGACATCCACCTCGCCGACCTGCCGCCGGAGCTGAAGCAGGAACCCGTCATCCGGGCCGCCCCTGTCATTCCTGCCGCTTCTGTCATTCCTGCGAAAGCAGGAGTCCAGTCCGCAGATTCGGCGCCGATGCACGACGCCTGGCCGACGCTGCTGCGCCAATGGGCCGAGCTGAAACTGCGCGCGGGCCAGAACGACCTGCTCGGCGAGGCCTTGCCGGAGTTCGAGCGCACGCTGATCCGCATCGCGCTCGCCGAGTGCGGCGGCCAGCGTCAGGAAGCCGCGCGGCGCCTGGGCTGGGGCCGCAACACGCTGACCCGCAAGATCAAGGAGCTTGGGCTCGGCGATCCGTGACCGTGTCATCCCGAGCGAATGGTGTCATCCCGAGCGCAGCGAGGGATCTTGCTTCTCCAGCAAGATCCCTCGGCGCTACGCGCCTCGGGATGACACCTCGTCGGGATAGCGCTCGCGCAGCCAGCGTTCCTGGAAGGTGTAGCGTGCCGCCTGCGCGACGTCGGACAGGTACCAGGCGTTGACCGCGGCGCCGACCGCCGCGCCCAGCACCGGGATGCTGCCGGCGGCCTTGCGCTTGCCGAGGTTGACGCCGATCGAGCGCGCGAGATTCTGGATACTGTAGACCGTGGCGTTCTTGGCGATCTCACGCTCGGTCACGCGCTCGACGCCGTCGCGCCACGCCGCCTCGTGCAGGTCGGCGCCGCCGCGCAACGCGCCGACCGCGAGGGTTTTTTCCTCGAGCGAGTTGGCCGACACCAGCGCGAAGACGCCCAGCGCCAGCTGGCGCTCGTCGTCAACGGGCGGCTTCTCGCCGTAGCACAGGCCGACGCGGTGGATGGTGCGCATGGCCAGCGTCAGCAGCGTCGGCACGTCGGCGACCAGGCCCGCGGCGCCGGCCACGCCGAACACCGCGCCGGTCGCGCCGCCGAGCGCGAGCGCGCGGCGCATGACGTTGCGCGACAGCTTGTCCAGCGACTCCAGCGGCTGCGCGCGCAGCGCGGTGAGGTCGGCCACGCCGGCGCGCGCCAGGATCGAGCGCTCGTGCGACAGCTTGCGGCCGAGCCGGTCGGCGCCGTCGAGCGCGGCGCGCAGCACCTTGGCCGGCACCAGCACCTGCACCACTTCGGCCACCTTGCTACCCGGCTTGGCCAGCAGCCGGCTGCCCCAGCCGGGCGCCTCGGCCTGCCAGGCGCGGATTTTCCCGAGGGCCTGCTGTTCGTAGGGCGTCACGCAGGCAGAATGACACACCCATGTGCCTGATCGGCATCGCCAACCGTGCGCACGCCAAGCACCGCCTCGTGCTGGCGGCGAATCGCGACGAGTTCCACGAGCGGCCTGCCGCTCCCGCGGCGTCCTGGAGCGATGCGCCGGACGTGTTCGGCGGGCGCGACCTCAAGTCCGGCGGCAGCTGGCTCGCGGTTTCGACGCGCGGGCGCCTGGCCGCGGTGACCAACGTGCGGCGCATGATCCCGCCGAACCCGGACGCGCCCACGCGCGGCGCGCTGGTCGCCGACTTCGTGCGCGGCGCCATGAGCGCGGCGCAGTTCGCCGACACGCTGGCGCCGGTGGCAGCGGACTACGCCGGCTTCAACCTGCTGCTCTACGACGGCCGTGAACTGCTGTACCTCGACAACCACCCGGACTACGAAGCGGCGCGCGTCGCGCCCGGCATCCATGTGGTGTCGAACGATCAGCTCGACACGCCCTGGCCGAAGTCGCTGCGCCTGCACGCGGTGCTCGAGCGCACGCTGGAGGCCGACCCGTTGTTCGAGGCGCTGGCCGACCGCGCGCAGGCGAAGGATGCCGAATTGCCGGACACCGGCGTGGGGCTGGAACTCGAGCGCATGCTGTCGCCGCCGTTCATCGTGAGCAGCCGCTACGGCACGCGCTGCAGCACGGTGGTGCGCATCGGCGACGGCGCGATCGAGTTCGAGGAGCGGCGCTTCGATGCCGCCGGCAATCGTTCCGGCGCTACGCGCGAGCGCCTGGCGCTCGCCGGCTAGGCCGGAAGCGCATTGCGGCAAGGCCTGGGGAAGTATGTTGTCGCTTTTCCGGTAGCGGGCGGGCCGCCACAGGCCTAGCATCTGGCCCATGAGCACGTTGTCGAAGGGCCTTCCCGTTGCCGAGATGCGCCGCGCCTGGCACCGCCGGGACGCGAGCTACGACGGCCTGTTCTATTTCGGCGTGCGCACCACCGGCATCTTCTGCCGGCCGTCGTGCTCGGCGAAGAAGCCGCTGGCGCGCAACGTCGTCTACTTCGGCAGCGTGCGCGAGGCCTCGTTCGCCGGCTACCGGCCGTGCAAGCGTTGCCGCCCCCTCGAGGCCACCGGCGCCACGCCGCTGTGGATGCAGCGGCTGCTGGCGCTGATCGAGCGCGACCCGCACCGGCGCATCCGCAACGTGCAGCTGCGGGCGATGGGCATCGACCCGGCGCGCGCGCGCCGGCACTTCCAGAAGCACTTCGGCATGAGCTTCCAGGCCTACGCGCGGGCGCGGCGCCTGGGGCGTGCCTTCGAGCAGATCAAGCAAGGACATCCGATGGACGACGTCGCGCTGGGCCAGGGTTACGAATCCAACAGCGGCTTCCGCGACGCCTTCGCGCGCACCTTCGGCCGCGCGCCGGGCGCGGCGCGCGACGCCGACGCGCTGCGCGTGACCTGGCTGGAGAGCCCGCTCGGCCCGCTGCTGGCCGCGGCCGATTCGAAGCACGTCGTGCTGCTCGAGTACACCGAGCGGCGCATGCTCGAGGCCCAGTTCGACACGCTGCGCCGGCGCTTCAAGCTGCCGGTCGTGCCGGGCGAGAACAAGGTGCTGGCGCGACTGCGCCAGGAGCTGGCCGAGTACTTCGACGGCCGGCGCAAGGAATTCACCGTGCCGCTGAACTACCCCGGCACGCCATTCCAGCAGAAGGTGTGGGACGCGCTGCTGAAGATTCCCTACGGCGAGACACGCTCCTACGAGGACATCGCGCGCGCGGTCGGCTCCGGCCGCGCGGTGCGCGCGGTTGGCACCACCAACGGCCTCAACCGCATCTGCGTGGTGATCCCGTGCCATCGCGTGGTGAACAAGGACGGCAAGCTCGGCGGCTACGGCGGCGGCCTGTGGCGCAAGCAGGCGCTGCTGACGCTGGAGCAAGCCAAAATGGGGTCGGGGTCACTTTTAGGGGCGGCCGGGGGGGAAAGTGGAACCGACCCCAGTTTGGGGCAC
>JBQTJQ010000112.1:0-5525 GCA_052386975.1 Gammaproteobacteria bacterium
GGCATCACCGCGCACCTGCTCGCGCTCGGCTGCAAGGCGATCGTGGTGGCGTGCAACACCGCCTCGGCCGCCGCGCTGAAGGCGCTGCGCGCGCGCCACCCCGACGTGGCCTTCGTCGGCATGGAGCCGGCGATCAAGCCCGCGGCGCTGCACACGAAATCGAAGGTGGTGGGCGTGATGGCGACGCCGGGCACCCTGCAGGGGCGCATGTTCGCGCTCGCCGTGGAGCGCTTCGCCGCCGGCATCACGCTGGTCAACCAGCCCTGCCCCGGCCTGGTCGAGCGCATCGAGGCCGGCGAGCTCGACACGCCCGCGACCGAGGCCCTGCTGCGCGAGCTGCTCGCGCCGATGCTGCGCGCCGGCGCCGACGCCATCGTGCTGGCCTGCACGCACTACCCGTTCGTGGGGCCGCTGCTGCGGCGGATCGCCGGCGAGGCCGTGCACATCATCGACCCGGCGCCGGCGGTGACCCGCCAGCTCGCGCGCCTGCTCGCCGAGCGCGCCCTGCGCGCGCCAGCTGGCACCCGCCCGACGCACCGCTTCATGACCAGCGGCGATCCGGCGGCGATGGCGCGGGCGTTGCGGGCGTTGGTGGGCATCGAGACAGCGGTGGAGAAACTGTAGGTCGGCAATCCTTTGCCGACATGGCGGCCCTTCGACGGGCTCAGGGCAGGCATGGGAATGCCGCCCTACACGCGCACCTCGGAGAAATTCCGCGCGTGCGGGTGCGCGGGAAACGCCCGCGCCTTGTCGTCGCGCAGCAGCTGGCAGGTCTTCATGCCGGCCGCGCGCGCCGCGTCGAGCTCCTCGCCGACGTCGGACAGGAACAGCATGTCGGGTCCCGACAACCCGGTGTCGCGCAGGATGGTCTTGTAGGACTGCGCCTCGCGCTTGGCGCCGACCCGCGTGTCGAAGTAGCCGGAGAACAGCGGCGTCAGGTCGCCGAACGCGGTGTGGCCGAAGATCAGCTTCTGCGCCTCGACCGAGCCGGACGAGTAGACGTAGAGCTTGAGGCCGCGCGCGTGCCACTTGCGCAGGTGCTCCGGCGTGTCGTCGTAGACGTGGCCCTTGAGCTCGCCGGACTCGTAGCCCTGGCGCCAGATCATGCCTTGCAGCGACTTGAGCGGCGTGGCCTTGCGGTCCTCGTCGATCCACTTGTCCAGCACCGCCGCCGCGGCGTCGGGCGTCAGCTCGCGCCGTTCGGCGTGCGCCACCTCGGCCAGCTCGCGGCGCACTGCCGGCTCGTGTGCGTGCGCGGCCAAGAACTTGCGCAGGTGCGCGCGGGCGTACGGAAACAGCGTCTGGTGGACGAAGTCGATCGAGGACGTCGTGCCCTCGATGTCCGTCAGGATGGCCTTCAGGCGGCCTTCGCCAGCTTGTAGTGCGGAGCTTCCAGCCGCGGGAACCGGTCGGCGATCGCGTCGCCGGTGAACTTGGCCACCCAGCCCTCGGGGATCGCGAACAGGCGGATCGCCTTGAGCACCGGCTCGGGGCCCATGTCGAACCAGTGCGTGGTGTTGGCCGGCACCGACAGCAGGTCGCCGCGCTCGCACAGCATGGCGTAGACCTTGCCGTTCTTGCGGATGTTGAACAGGCCGCGGCCCTCGACGAAGAACCGTACCTCGAAGTCGTCGTGGGTGTGCTCGTGCAGGAACTTGTCCCGCATCTCGGCCTTCTTCGGGTTGTCCGGCCACAGGCTGATCACGTCGACCGACTTGAAGCCGTACTTCTTCATCAGCTTGTCGACCGGGCCGCGATAGGCCTCGATGACCTCGTCCTGGGTGGCCTGGCGGTCGAGCTGCCTGGTGGCGCTCCAGCGCTCGAACTCGACGCCGATCTCGGCCAGCGCGTCGCGCATGGACTCGTACGAGTGCAGCGTCTTCTCGGGCTTGGCGGGATCGGTGTCTTTATAGACGCGCAGTTCGCTCATGATCTTTTCTCCGTGGCCTTCAGCAGGCGTTCCGACAACTCGCACTCGAACAGAAACTCCAGGGCCTCGACGCGGTGGCGCGCTTCGTCCACCGTGCGGCCCCAAGCATACAACCCGTGCCCTTCGATGAGATAGGCATGCGTGGCGCGCCCGCCTTTCATGTGGGCATCCACGACGCGGCTCAAGCGGCCAATGTCCTGGTCGTTCCCGAACACCGGCACTTCGACCGCGGCCTCGTGGGTTTGTATCCCTTCGAAGATCTTCAGCAGCTCGTAGTTCTCGAGCCGCAGGCTGTCATGCCGGCGTGACAAGACCGTGGACGCCGGCGAATGCGTGTGCAGCACGGCGCCGACCTCCGGTGCGTGCGCGTACAGCTGGCAATGCAGCAGCGTCTCGGCCGACGCGCGCTTGCCGGCGTCGAGCGCGCGGCCCTTCAGGTCCACGCGCATGTAGTCGGCCGACGTCAGCTCGCCCTTGTGCCGGCCGGAAGTCGTGACCGCGAGGCTCTTCGCATCGAGCCGGACCGAGAAATTGCCGGCGCTGGCCGGAACCCAGCCGCGGCTGTGGAACAGCCGGCCGGCGGCGATCACGGCGGCCAGTTCGGCCCTGGGCATCTTGGTGCGGGACGTGCGGGTCATTTTTGCGGGCGCCACACTACGGCAACGCGGTGCAACAAGGGAAGGCCTTAGAAAGCACAAGGGCCGCATTCGCGGCCCTTGCCTGGATCCCGGCTTGCGCCAGGATGACCGCGCCTACGGCGCGGTCACTTGATCTTCGCTTCCTTGAACTTCACGTGCTTGCGGGCAATCGGGTCGTACTTGTTGAACTCGAGCTTGTCCGGCGTGTTCTTCTTGTTCTTGGTGGTGGTGTAGTAGAAGCCGGTGTCCGCGGTGGACACCAGCTTGATCTTCTCGCGCTCTTTCTTGGCCATGTCCGTCGTCCTTTAGTTCTTCCGGGCGCGGGCGCGCACGTCGGCGAGCACGGCCTCGATGCCCTTCTTGTCGATGATGCGCAGGCCCTGCGCGGACACGCGCAGCGTGACGAAGCGCTTCTCGCCCTCGACCCAGAAGCGGTGGGTCTGCAGGTTGGGCAGGAAGCGGCGCTTCTTCTTGTTGTTGGCGTGGGAGACGGTGTGACCCACCATCGGACCCTTGCCGGTGACTTCACAGATTCGCGACATGACTTGAATCCCCGAAACCAGAAGTGTCGTCCTGACCCCGGCAAAAGCCGGTGCAAGGGCGTGAAAAGGGCGCGCTTTATAGCAGTTTTGGCCCCCTCCGGCAACGTAACTCCTTGTAACCCCGGCGCTTCGCGCCGGGGCGTCAGGGGGCTAGCTCGGGGCTGCGGGCAGCGCCCCCGGCACGAGCCAGGGCCAGCAGGGCCCGCAGCCAGGTCAGGGGGCCGGCGCCCTTCAGCAACTGGCGCATCAGGCTGCGCGCGTCGAAGTACACGCGCTCGCAGACGATGCCCTCCCCCTCGAAGAGGAAGAATGCGGTCATGCGCACCCGGAAGGCATTGCCGGTGGGCGGCACCCCCATCAGCGGCCCGAGGTGCGTGCCGAGCAGCCAGAACTCGACGATGACGGCGTTGCCGTCCTGGCGCAGGGAGATCGGCTCGTTGCGCTGGTCCGGGAAGGCGGTGCGGGTCTCGCGGAAGTACTCGCGGACCTCGGCCTCGCCGTCGTAGACGCGCCCGGTCGGCACCAGTTCGTAGCGCGGGTGCTTGAACGTGCCGAGCGTGACCTCGTACTCGTGCGTGTTCTCCGACTCCATGTGCCGGCGCACGACGGCTTCGCGCCGGGCCCGCAGGGCTTCATCGGTCATGGCCCAGCATAGCGTCCTGAAGGCGCATCAGATCCAGCCCCGCTCGGCGAACGACACCACCTGCTCGCCCACCACGAAGTGGTCCAGCACCCGGATGTCGACCTGGGCCAGGGCGGACTTCAGGCGCTCGGTCAGCGTGCGGTCCGCCGACGACGGCTCGGCCACGCCCGACGGATGGTTGTGGGCGAAGATCACCGCCGCCGCGCCGTGGCGCAGCGCCGCCTTGATCACCTCGCGCGGATAGACGCTGGCGCCGTCGATGGTCCCCTGCGACAGCTCGTCGAAGGCGATCACGCGGTGCTGGTTGTCCAGGAACAGCGCGGCGAAGGTCTCGTGCTCGCGGTCGCGCAGGCGCGCCTGCAGCAGCTGGCGTACCGCGGCCGGGTCCTTCAGCGCCACGCGCCCGGACAGCGCCTCGGCCAGGTGGCGGCGCGCGATCTCCAGCGCCGCCTGCAGCTGCGCGTACTTGGCCTCGCCGAAGCCGGCCACCGTGCAGGACTCCTCGCGCCCGGCGCGCAGCAGGGCGCGCAGGCCGCCGAAGCGCGCCAGCAGGTCGCGCGCCAGGTCGACCGCGGTGCGGCCGCGCGAGCCGGTGCGCAGGAAGATCGCCAGCAGCTCGGCGTCGGTCAGCGCGGTCGCGCCGCGCTCGAGCAGTTTCTCGCGCGGTCGTTCGTTGGCAGGCCAGTCGGTGATGGGCATGTGGTTCTTTTAGTTATTGGACGCCGACAGGCCGTAATATCTAGCCGATGTCCCCCGCAAAGACAAATCCGCGCGCCCGCGGCCTGGCCGGCCGCCGCGTGCTGCTGGGCGTCACCGGCGGAATCGCCGCGTACAAGGCCGCCGAACTCACGCGGCGCCTCAAGGAAATCGGCGCCGAGGTGCAGGTCGTCATGAGCCGCGGCGCGCAGAAGTTCGTGGCGCCGCGGACCTTCCAGGCGCTTTCCGGCCGGCCGGTGCGCGACGACCTGTGGGATGCCGCCGCCGAGCAGGGCATGGGCCACCTCGAGCTGGCGCGCTGGGGCGACGCCATCGTGGTCGCGCCGGCCAGCGCCGACTTCATCGCCCGCCTCGCGCAGGGCCGCGCCGACGACCTGCTGACCACGCTGTGCCTGGCGACGGACCGCGCGCTGTTCGTGGCGCCGGCGATGAACCTGCGGATGTGGGCTAACCGCGCGACGCAGGACAACATCGCGCGGCTGAAGGGCCGCAAGGTGGCGCTGCTCGGCCCGGGCCACGGCGAACTCGCCGAAGGCGAAGTGGCCCGGCCGCATGTTCGAGCCGGCCCAGATCCGCGACGCGCTGGTCGCGCACTTCCAGCGCGGCCCGCTGTCCGGCGTGCCGGTGGTGGTCACCGCCGGGCCGACGCGTGAGCCACTCGACCCGGTGCGGGTGCTGACCAACCGCTCGAGCGGAAAGATGGGCTTCGCCGTGGCCGAGGCGCTGACCGGGCTGGGCGCGCAGGTCACGCTGATCGCAGGCCCGGTCAACGTCGCCACGCCGGCCGGCGTGCAACGCGTGGATGTCGAGACCGCGGAAGAGATGTATCGCGCCGCGATCAAGGCGGCGAAGCCGGCAAGGATCTTCGTCGGCGCCGCCGCCGTGGCCGACTACCGGCCGGCCAGGGCGGCCCGCGGCAAGATCAAGAAGAAGGCCGCTACGCTGTCCGTGCCGATGGAGCGCACCCGCGACATCCTCGCCGCCGTGCGGCAGAAGCACCGCTCGCTGTTCATGGTCGGCTTCGCCGCCGAGACCGGGAACCTGGAATCCAACGC
>JBQTJQ010000113.1:0-16387 GCA_052386975.1 Gammaproteobacteria bacterium
TGCCGCCGCGGCCGCCGGCCTGCACCTCGAACAGCTCGAGCGGCGCGTCGATGTTCTTGAGCTTGGGCGAGCCCATGCTCCGGAACACCAGCTCGCCGCGGTTGCGCACCGCGCGCTGCACGTCCTCCGACACGCAGATGCCGCCGGGCTGGGCCATGCCGTGGATGCGCGAGGCCAGGTTGACGCCGTCGCCCATGACCTTGTCGCCACGATGCTCGACGTCGCCCAGATGGATGCCGATGCGCAGCTGCATGCGCCGGCTGTAGGGCGCGTGCTCGTTGTAGCCGGCGAAGCGCTCCTGGATCGCGACCGCGCACTCGACCGCGGCCAGCGCGCTGCCGAACTCGATCAGGAAGGCGTCGCCGATGGTCTCGATCTCGCGGCCGCCGAAGCGCGGCAGGATCGCGCGCACCCAGGTCCTGTGCTGCTCGAGCAGCTCGATCGCCAGCGCCTCGTCGCGCTGCGCCATGGCGCTGTAGCCGACCAGGTCGGTGAACATGATCGCGGCCAGCCGGCGCGACGGCGGTTCCGGCTGCGCCTCCGGCGCCGCCGGAGTGCCCTGCGTGCGCCCCTTGATCGGAATCGCCATCGCCACTCCCTTTTCCTTGGCGCACAGCCTACTCGCGCGGGGGGTTCGCAGCTAGACTCGCCGGGCCATGACACCGAGCCGGTCGCCCTCTCGATCAGAGTTCATCCGGGTGCGCGAACTGCGTTACCACGTGCGGCGCTGGGGCGATCCGGCCGCGCCCAAAGTGTTCCTGCTGCACGGCTTCCTCGACGTGTCGGCGACCTGGCAGCCGGTAGCCGAGGGCCTGCTGCCGAAATTCCAGGTGCTGGCTCCGGACCTTCGCGGCTTCGGCTACACCGAGTGGCCGCAGGACGGCTACTGGTTCCAGGACTATGTCGGCGACCTCGAGGCGATCGTCGACCACTACTCGCCGGGAGAGCCGGTGCTGCTGGTCGGCCACAGCATGGGCGCGCAGATCGCCAGCCTGTTCGCCGGCCTGCGACCGGCGCGCGTGAAGCAGCTGGCCTGCCTCGACAGCCTGTTCCTGCCGGACATGGAGCCCGCGCTCGTGACCAAGCGCTTCCGGCGCTGGCTGGACGAGCTCAAGGACCTGCCGCAACAGAAGACCTACGCCTCGTACGACGAGCTGGCCGAACGCATTCGCAAGCAGCACCCCGACCTGCCGGCCGAGCGCAGCGGCTTCGTCGCGCGCTGCTGGGGCCGCGAGGACGGCCACGGCCGCATCGCGCTGTGCGCGGACCCCAAGCACCGGCTCAGCGGGCCCGGCCTGTACCGCAACGAGGAATCGATGGCGATCTGGCGCGAAGTCACCGCGCCGACGCTGTTCGTCGACGGCGGGCTGTCGCAGTTCCGCAAGGCGATCACGCCCGAGGAGACCGCGCGGCGCCGCGCCTGCTTCCGCGACCATCGCGCGGTGGTGGTCGAGCGCGGCACGCACATGCTGCACTGCTCCGCGCCGGACGAAACCGCGCGGGCGATCGCCGCCTGTCTGACGTAGGGCGGCAATCCATTGCCGCCACTTTCGTCGGCAACGGATTGCCGACCTACGTTAAGGTGGGGCGCATGAAGCCCGCCTGCCTCATCGTCGGCGCCGGCCCCGGCATCGGCCAGTCGGTGGCGCTGGCGTTCGCGCGCGAGGGCCACGACATCGCGCTGGCATCGCGCAATCCCGGCAAGCTCGACGAGCTGTGCCGCGAGTTGCGCAAGCTGGGCGCCACGGCGCGCGCTTACGCGGCCGACGCCGCCGACGAAGCCTCGCTGCGCGGCCTGTTCGCGGCGGTGCGCAAGGACTTCAGCGAGCTCGACGTCGTGGTCTACAACGCCGCCGCGCACGGCCCGGGCAAGCCGACCACGCTCGACGGCGCCCGGTTGGCCGCGGACTTCCAGGTCAACGTCACCGGCGCGCTGATCTGCGCGCAGGAGGCGGCGGTGACGATGAAGCCGCGCGGGCACGGCACCGTCCTGCTGACCGGCGGCGGCTTCGCGCACGAGCCCGCCGCCAGCTATGCCTCGCTGTCGCTCGGCAAGGCGGCGCTGCGCAACCTCACCTACAGCCTGGCGCAGGAACTGGGCGCGCACGGCATCCACGTCGCGACCGTGACTGTTTACGGCTTCGTGCAGTCCGGCACGCAGTACGACCCGGCGCGCATCGCCGATGCGTTCGTGCGGCTGCACCGGCAGGCCGCGGGGCACTTCCAGACGGAGCTGGTCTTCAAATAGTGGACGCCTGGCCGCTGCTGCGCGCCCCCGGCCCGTTCCGCGAACGGACCTTCGACGTGCTGGTCATCGGCGGCGGCATCTACGGCGCGTGGACGGCTTATGACGCCGCTTTGCGTGGGCTGAGTGTTGCGCTGATCGAGCGCGACGACTGGGCCAGCGCCACCTCGTCTTCGTCGAGCAAGCTGATCCACGGCGGGCTGCGCTACCTCGAGCACTACGACTTCGCGCTGGTGCGCGATGCGCTGGTCGAGCGCCGCCGCCTGCACCGCCTCGCGCCGCACCTGGTGCGGCCGCTGGGCTTCGTCATGCCGGTGTGGAAAGGCCCGCGCGCGTCCATGTTCATGCTGTCGGCGGGCCTCACGCTGTACGACTTGCTCGGCGGCCGCGGCCAGCCGGTGCCGTGGCACCGGCGCTTCTCGGCGCGCGAGATGCTGCGGCGCTATCCGTACGTCGATCCCGAGCGCCTGCTCGGCGGCTTCGCCTACGGCGACTGCCAGGAGGACGACGCCCGCATGACGCTCAACGTGGTCGCCGCCGCGCAGGGCGCGGGCGCGATCGTCGCCAACCGGATCAAAGCCGAGTCGCTGCTCGAGCACGACGGCGCGATCGTCGGCGCGCGCGTGCACGACCGGCTCGCCGACGAGCGCTTCGATCTCAAGGCGCGCGTCACGGTCAACGCCGCCGGTCCCTGGGCGCCGCAGTTGCTGGGCCCGGCCGCACCGCGGGTCAGGCGCGTGAAGGGCATTCATATAGTGGTGCCGGCGATCCCGGGCTGCGACCACGCCTTCCTGCTGACCGCCAAGGACGGCCGCGTGTTCTTCGTGATCCCGTGGTACGGCCGCACGCTGATCGGCACGACCGAAGAAGCCATCGACGATCCGGACCGCATCACCGCGAGCGACGATGAGGTGCGCTACCTGCTGGCCGGTGTGCGCAACGGCTTCCCCGGCCTCGACTGGAAGTTCGAGGAGGTCATCGCGCGCCTTGCCGGCGTGCGCACGCTGCAGGCCGAGGATTCCGAGACGCTCGCCGGCGTGACGCGCGAGTTCACCGTGCTCGAGCCGCGGCGCGGCGTGGTGATGCCGCTCGGCGGCAAGTTCACCACCGCGCGTTGCGACGCCGTCGAGATCGCCGACCGCGTCGAGCAACAGCTGGGCCGCGAGCCCCGCGCGAGCCGCACCGCGCATCAGACGCTGCCCGGCGCGCCGGCCGAGGACTTCGACCGCTGGCAGAGCGCGATGGTCCCGCTGCTGAAGCAGCGCGGAGTCGACGAAGAGTGCGCTCTGGCACTGACTTTGCGTCACGGAACGCGCATCGGGCGGATTGCCGAGCTGATCCAGGAAGAACCCCGCTGGGCCCGGCGTTTAGGGCCTACTACGACTTTAGTCGTAGTCGAGGCGATTTTGGCGGTTCGCGACGAAATGGCGCTCTCTCTAGAAGATGTCATCCGCAGGCGGGTTCCGATCGCCCTGCTCGAGCGGCTTGACGGCTTCAGAATCAAGGAGTTGGCCGAACTGCTCGCCGCTCCCCTCGGGCGCGATTCCGCCGAGCTCACCAGCGAATACAACAGCCGCCGCCAGTGGATTCGTTAGCACACCAGTGCCAACGACATACGCTCGTTGCTTTACCGCGACTTGCGCGACGGACACACTGCACGTCCGCGGTTGATTTCCGGCGCTGGGGGGTGCCGTTCAGCCTCCCGACGCAAACCAGAACTACAAGTTCACTTCGTTAGGAGGCTGTCATGCGTCTCTCTGGATTGCTCCTGTTGTCCCTGTGCGCGGCAATCGCGGGTTGCGACAAAGCGGAGGACGGCCTCGAAACCAAGACCGGCCTGTACTCGCTGTTCGACCCGGCGGCGACCAACCCGTCGCTGTGCGCCGCGCCGGCAATCCCGTTCCCGAACAACGCGCTGTTTGCCTCGGCGACGAGCGCCACGGGCGTGACGACCGACACGACCCTGAACATCCCCTCGGCCGCGTCGACCGCGGTCGCCGCGAACCTGACCGACGGCTACTCGACCACCGCCTCGGCCTTCACCGACATCCTCGGCGTGGTCGACTTCGCATCCGCCGCCAACGCGATCGTCATCCTCGAAGCCGACGCGACGCCGCGCATCCTGCAGTTCGGCACCGACTACACGCTGCAGCCGTCCATCGCCCTGAGCCAGATTTCCGGCACCGGCGGCTGCGCCCTCGACGCGACGGTCAACACCGGCGCCGCGCGCTTCCTGCCGATCAGCCAGCAGCGCACGCGCATCCTGATCGAGTGGCTCAGGCCGCTGAATCCCTCGACCAACTACATCATCGCGGTGACCAAGGACCTGCTGTCGGTCGACGGCGTGCCGGCCACGACGAACGAGTTCTTCCCCATCGTCAACACCAGCACCAGGCTGTGCCGCCTCTCCCCGGGTGGCGTGCCTGAAGCCGGCACCGAGCCGATCTGCGGGGATCCGGCGACGCCGGCCCTGCTGGCGGCGAGCGTCGCGCCGGTGCTCGGCACGCTGACCGCGATCACGCCGAACCCGGCCGGCGGCGCGCCGCTGACCGGTGCCGCCGCCGCAGCCGTGCGCCTGACCACGCTCGAGACGCTGCGCCGCAACCTGGTCCGGCCGACGGTGCAGGGCTTCTTCAGCCTCGCCAACGCGATCCTGGATCCGGACCTGACCGACAACGACCTGGTCATCGCCTGGTCGTTCACGACCCAGTCGGTCGGCGCGACCCTGCAGACGCTCAACGCCATCGCGACGGCGAAGACCTTCGCCGTGGCCAACACCGGCCTGTCGACCGGCGACCTCGGCCTCGGCCTGCCGGACGTCGCGGACATCTTCGCCGGCACGCTGAACGCGGTGCCGTACTACCTCGACGACGCCGCCAGCGCCAACGACTTTGCCTCGCAGTGCATCGGCACCACGCCGGGTGTCTCCTGCAACGGCTTCTGGGCCAACAACGGCGCGGTGACTTCGACCGCCAACGGCGGCTTCGTGCCATGGACCCCGCTCGCCGACTACGACGGCCCCGGCCCGCTGCCCGTGACGCCGGCTCCGTGCACCACCGGCGTGCCGCCGTTCAACTGGGTCGCGCCGCTGAGCACCACGAACTGCCACCGCATCCCGCTCGAGCGCAGCCAGGAGAACCTCCTGGTCCTGGTCACGGTGCCCAACGTCAACAGCGGGCAGACTAAGCCGGTCGCCGGCTGGCCGGTCGTGATCTTCCAGCACGGCATCACCGGCAACCGCACGCAGGCGCTGCCGATCGTCCCGGCGCTCGCCGCGCAGGGCTTCGTCGTGGTCTCGATCGACCTGCCGCTGCACGGCCTCGTGCCGGCCGCCTCGGTGGCGACCTGCGGCGCGCTGGCGACCAACGGCTTCTACGTGCCGGGCGGCGTCGAGCGCACCTTCGAGCTCGACCTCGTCAACAACGTCAGCGGCGCGTTCGTGCCGGACGGCATCGTCGACTGCTCGGGCACGCACATGATCAACCTGGCGAGCCTGACCACGAGCCGCGACAACCTGCGCCAGGCCGTGGCCGACCAGATCCACCTGATCAAGTCGCTGCGAGCCGCCGATCCGATGAACCTCGACGGCGCGGCCGGCGACGACATCGACGAGAACCGCATTCACTTCGCCGGCATATCGCTGGGCAGCATCGTCGGCACGACGCTGCTCGGCGTCGACACCGGCGCCAGCGCGACGCTCGACGAAGCCGACGAGGCGATCATCGCCGCGTCGCTGAGCGTGCCCGGCGGCGCGCTCGGCAAGCTGCTCGACGCCTCGGCCACGTTCGGCCCGCGCATCGCGGCTGGCCTGGCCGGCAACGCGTTCCCGCCGGCGGACCTCGCCGGCTCCGGCAGCCCGTTCGAGGGCACCGACACCTACGAGACCTTCGTGCGCTTCGCGCAGCACCTGGTGGATCCGGCCGACCCGATCAACTTCGCCGTCTCGGCGAACGCCAACCATCGCATCCACATGACCGAGGTCCTCAACGACACCGTCGTGCCGAACAACGCGATGACGACCTGCCCGGCGGCGGAGGACCTGCCGGCCGGCATCGGCAGCACGCCGGCGGCCAACAACACCAATGCCGCGACCCGCGACGCCGCCTGCGACGCCGCGGCGGCGCTGGTCGGCAGCAACGCCGCGACTGCGGCGCTGTGCCCGGATGTGCCGACCATCGCGACCACCAAGCTCTGCAACAATCCGACCGGCTTCGACGAGGTGCTCTTGTCAGGCTTCCTGTCCGGCACGACACCGCTGTACACCGAGATGGGCCTGACCCAGGTCACGGTCACGCCGCCGGCGACGGTGACGAACCAGACCTGCGCCGGCCTCGACATCGCCGTGCAGTTCCAGATCGGCTCGCACGGCTCGCTGCTCGACCCGACGGCCAGCGCCGTGACCACCGTCGAGATGCAGCGACAGGCGGCGATCTACTTCCGCAACGACGGCGGCAGCCTCGGCACGGATTGCCCGTAAGCCCAGCCTATTGATAAAGGAACCAACATGAACTCCTCTCTCACCAAGCTGGCCACCTTCGTCGGCGGCATGCTCATCGCGGGCAGTGCGGCCGCCGTGGAATTCGACATGGGCGGCGCCGCCGTCACCCTCTCCAACAAGCTGTCGCTGGGTGCCGCGTGGCGCCTGGACGATCCGGACCAGGATCTGATCGGCATTGGCAACGGCGGCAACGCGTTCTCGACCAATGGCGACGACGGCAACCTCGCCTGGGACAAGGGCGACATGGTCGCCTCGGTGCTGAAGCTGACGTCGGACGTGTCCGTCACGATGGGCGACTTCGGCCTGTTCGTGCGCGGCAGCGGCATCTACAACCAGTCCATGTCGGACGGCGACCTGGCGACGCTCAATTTGTTCAGCCGGGCCGACTACGGCGCCGGGCGCGAGCAGCCGGATTCCGAGCGCGGCGCCAAGCAGAAGGCGATCACGGACCATGTCGGCACCGACCTCGACCTGCTCGACGCCTACATCTATGGACGCTTCAGCCTGTTCGACCGCGAGCTGCTGATCAAGGCCGGCAGGCAGGTGCTGAACTGGGGCGAGTCGGTGTTCGTGCAGCACGGCCTCAACGCGCTGATCGCGGCCGACGTCAACCAGCTGCGCGTGCCGGGCTGGGAAATCGAGGAAGTGCAGACCCCGGTCGGCATGGTGGTCATGTCGTTCGACGTGTGGGAGAACATCGGCGTCGAGGGCTTCTACCAGTACGAGTGGCAGGAGACCATCATCGACGTGCCGGGCTCGTTCTGGAGCACCAACGATTTTGCCGGCATCGGCGGCACCCAGGCCAACATCGGCTTCGGCCGCCCCGGTGAGAACCAAACGGCCTCGGTCGCCGCCAACCCGGCGACCTGGTGCGCGGGACCACCGGACCTGCTTGGCCCGGGCACCGGCTCGCCCTGTATCCCGTTCGGCAGCACGGTGCCGCGCGGCTCGACGGTCAAGCCCGGCGACGACGGCCAGTTCGGCGCCAAGCTGAGCTTCTACCTGCCGTGGCTGAACGACATGGACCTGGCGTTCTACACGGCGAACTACCACAGCCGCCTGCCGGTGCTGTCTGGCACGTCGCGCACCGGCCCGACCACGGCCGCGGACACGGCGAACTATTTCGTCGAGTATCCCGAGGACATCCAGCTGTACGGCCTGTCGTTCAACACGACGGTCGAGTTTCTGGACGTCGCAATTCAGGGTGAGTACAGCCTGAAAGTCGGCCAGCCGTTGCAGGTCGACGACGTCGAACTGCTGCTGGCGGGCCTCGGCGCGGCCGGCCAGATCAGCCCGATCGCAGGCGCCACGCTCGGCAACCAGTACCTGCAGGGCTGGCGCCGGTTCGACGTGGACCAGATCGACATCTCGATGACGAAGATCCTCGGCCCGGGCTTCCTCGGCTACGACCAGCTGTCGATGTTCCTCGAGGCCGGGTTCGTCAACGTACGCGACATGCCCGAGGCGAGCGTGCTGGCGTTTGACGCGCCGGGCACCTACACGCTGAACGCAGGCACTGCGGCGCTGAACCCGGCGACCGCCAATGGACTGCCGGTCGTGTCCTATGACGACTACGCCACCGACACGTCGTGGGGCTACAAGTTCGCGGCGCGGTTCACCTACAACAACGTGTTCAACGCGTTCACGCTCGAGCCGACGATCCTGTTCCAGCACGACGTCAGCGGCATCACGCCGACGCCGATCGTGAACTTCGTCGAGGGCCGGCAGCAGATCAACCTGCTGCTCGGGATCAACTACCTGCAGGCCTGGAACGTCGACATGAGCTACGTGATGTACTCCGGCGCCGGCGAGCAGAACCTGATCAGCGACCGCGACTACATCGACCTGTCGGTCAAGTACTCGTTCTGACGCCGCGAACATCCAGGAGACAACGAAAATGCGCTTGGTCATGACTGCTGTTGCGCTGTGCGGCCTGCTGGCTGCCGGCGGGGTGTCCGCGAAGGTGTCGCCGCAGGAAGCGGCCCGGCTCGGGCAGGACCTGACGGTGAATGGCGCCGAGAAGGCCGCCAACAAGGATGGGTCGATCCCCGCCTACGCCGGCGGCCTGACCACGGCGCCGCCGTGCTTCAAGAAGGGCGGCCGCTACTGCGATCCGTTCACGGAAGACAAGCCGCTGTACACGATCACGCCGCAGAACGTGGCCCAGTACGAGCGGTACCTGTCGCCGGGCCAGCGCGCGATGTTCGCCAAGCACGCGACCTACAAGATGATCGTCTACCCGAGCCGCCGCTCGCACGCGCAGCCGGCCTGGGTCAACGAGGCGACCAAGGCCAACGCCACCCGCGCTGAGCTCGGCGGCAACGGCGAGGCGGTCAGCGGCGCGGCGATCGGCACGCCGTTCCCGATCCCGCAGAGCGCGCACGAGTACATGTGGAACCACAAGCTGCGCTTCCGCGGCGAAGGCGGCCGCCACTTCAACAACCAGTTCGCGGTCACCACGGCCGGCAACTTCAACCAGGTCACGCTGCGCGAGGACATCACCTTCAACTATAGCCAGCGCAACGCGACGCCGACCAACCTCGACAACGTGGCGATCTACTTCCTGCAGGTCGTCACCGCGCCGACGCGCCTGGCCGGCACCATCACGCTGGTGCATGAAACGATGGACCAGGTGAAGGAGCCGCGACGCGCCTGGCAGTACAACCCCGGCCAGCGCCGCCTGCGCCGCGCCCCGAACGTCGGCTACGACAACCCGGGCACCGCGTCGGACGGCCTGCGCACCAACGACCAGTACGACGGCTTCAACGGCGCGATGGACCGCTACAGCTGGAAGCTGGTCGGCAAGGCCGACATGATCGTTCCCTACAACTCGTACCGGCTCGCCAGCGGCGAGTACAAGTACTCGGACATCATGAAGAAGAGCCACATCGACCAGAACCTGGCGCGCTACGAGATGCACCGCGTGTGGATCGTTGACTCGGTGACCAAGCCAAACACGACGCACCTGTACAAGCGCCGCACGTTCTACCTCGACGAGGACAGCTGGGGCATCGTGCTGGCGGACGTGTACGACCGCCGCGACCAGTTGTGGCGCTGGCAGGAGCAGCACCCGATCTTCTACTACGACCGTCCGTTCCCGGGCGCCGCGGGCGAGACGATCTACGACCTGCAGTCGAACCGCTACCTGTCGCAGGCGTTCAGCAACGAGCACCCGGAGTTCTCGGAAGAGAAGTTCACGCCGAGCTACTTCGAGCCGGCGAGCGTCTCCAAGCTGGCGATCCGCTAAGCCAGCCGGGGATCGACGAAACTAATCGGCCCGCCTCGGCGGGCCGTTTTTTTACGCCCACGCGCTGCCCGGTTCTTTGGTGGACTTTTGCGATGCGCCCGATAGCGCGTGGGACGTATCCCCGGTGGCGCCGAGCGCAGCGGAGGCGCCAGCCGGGGATTATTCGCCGACCGCCCGGTAGACGAGGACGTCGAGCACCGCCAGCACGCGGGCGAACACCTCGCGGGGAGGGTGGCGGAAGCCGGGGCCGTCCACCCCGTCGATGGGCGCCTGGTAAGCCACCGCGCGCGCGCCGGTCTTGCGAGCCAGGAACAGCGCCCGGTAAGCGTGGTACTTCTGCGTCACCAGCGTGAATTCGGTCAGCCCGAACACGATCCTGGCGCGCGTGATCGACTCGTAGGTGCTGTCACCGGCGAAATCCAGGACCATGGCCTCCGACGGGATGCCGAGCTCCAGCAGCGCCTCGCGCATCTTCTTCGGCTCGTTGTAGCGCTGGTCCGGGTTCGCGCCCGACAGGATCAGGCTCTTGACCTTGCCGAGCCGGTACAGCTCCGCGGCCGCCTGCATGCGCCCGCGAAACTGCGGGTTGGGCTTGCCGCTGCTGGCGAACGGGCTGCAGCCCAGCACCAGCCCGACTTCGTTGTCGGGCATCAGCGACGAGTCCTTGAACAGCATCGAGTCCGTGCTGTTGATGACCCAGCGGTTCGCCAGCAGGACCAGGACGACGGCCAGCGCGGCGCCCCACGCCGCCGCCCGGCGCAGGCGCCGTTGCAGGCGCGGATTCACGAGCGGCGGCTCACTGCAGCAGGCCCCAGATCATCCAGGCGAACAAGGCCGCCTGGATGATCAGGAAATTGGCGCGAATGAACACCAGCCAGTGGCTCACGCCGATGAGATGCGTGACCGACTGCGCGAGCCGCGCATACAGCACGAACGCCGCGACCTGGTCGACCACCGGGCTCTTGCCCAGGGCGGCGGCGGCCAGCACGATCGCCGCGAACAGGGGCAGGTTCTCGAGGCAGTTCAGGTGCGCGTGCTTGGCGCGGACCAGGAAGGCCGGGTCGACGTTGGGATCGTCGCGGCCCCAGGAATTGGCCGGCTTCTTCATCGCCAGCACCAGCGCGACGCGAGGGCCGACGTAGACCAACATCAGCACCAACGTCCACGCCGTGAACAGCAGCAGCGCAGTGATTGCGGTCATGCCAGGCCTCCCTTCTTGCTTGTCCCGGCCATTGTAGTAGGTCGGCAATCCTTTGCCGACGAATCCGGCGGCATGGAATGCCGCCCTGCGCGTTCAGTGGCTCAGCCGCCGCATGCCCCGGTCGAGTCCTTCCAGCGTCAGCGGGAACATGCGGTCGCGGCCGAGCAGTTCCCGCGTCACCTCGATCGACGGCGTGTAGTCCCAGTGCTGCTCGGCCTCGGGGTTGAGCCAGATGGCGTGCGCGTAGGTGCCGGTCAGGCGCTTGAACCAGGCCGCGCCCGCTTCCTCGTTCCAGTGCTCGACCGAGCCGCCCGGCTGGGTGATCTCGTACGGGCTCATGGTCGAGTCGCCGACGAAGACCAGCTTGTAGTCCGGCGGATAGCGGTGCATCACGTCAAGAATGGGCACGCGCTCGCCGTGGCGGCGGCGGTTGTCCTTCCACACGCTCTCGTACACGAAATTGTGGAAGTAGAAGTACTCGAGATGCTTGAACTCGGTCTTGCAGGCCGAGAACAGCTCCTCACACACCTTCACGTGCGGGTCCAGGCTGCCGCCGACGTCGAGGAACAGCAGCACCTTCACCGCGTTGTGCCGCTCCGGCACCATCTTGATGTCGAGCCAGCCGGCGTTGCGCGCGGTCGAGCGGATGGTGTCGTCGAGGTCGAGGATTTCCTCGGCGCCCTCGCGCGCGAACTTGCGCAGCCGGCGCAGTGCCAGCTTGATGTTGCGGATGCCGAGCTCGACCTTGTCGTCGAGGTTGGCGTACTCGCGCTGCTCCCAGACCTTGACCGCGCGCCGGCCGCCGCCCTCGCCGCCGATGCGCACGCCTTCCGGGTTGTAGCCGGCGTTGCCGAACGGCGAGGTGCCGCCGGTGCCGATCCACTTGCTGCCGCCCTGGTGGCGCTTCTGCTGCTCCTCGAGGCGCTTCTTCAGCGTCTCCATCAGCTTGTCCCAGCCGCCGAGCGCCTCGATCTTCTTCTTGTCCTCTTCGGACAGGTTCAGCCCGGCCATCTTGCGCAGCCAGTCCTCGGGAATGGCCCCGCCCAGCTCCAGCGAAACGTTCTCGACGCCCTTGAAGTACGCCGCGAACGCCCGGTCGAAACGATCGAACTGGGTCTCGTCCTTGACCAGGGTGGCGCGCGAGAGGTGGTAGAAGTCGTCGATGGAGAAGATCGCCACGTGCTTGCTCAGCGCCTCGAGCAGGACCAGCAGCTCGGACAGCGAGACCTTGAGGCCCGCGTCGCGCAGGGTGAAGAAGAACCCGAAGAGCATGCGAGAATCCGCGGATGACCGAGGCCAATTCTATCGTCACCCGCTGGGTGATGGCCGCCGCCCTGTGCCTGCAGGGCTGCGCGGGACCCGCTGGGCCGGCCCCGGTACCGAAGCTCGACGAGCCGGCGGCCGACACCGTCCGCGTGCTGGCCGAAATCCAGGCGACCGGCGCCATCGATCGCGCCGCGATCCTGAAGCTGCTGGACGAGAAGCGGTACGTCGACCTGAATTCCGTGATGAACGCCTACCAGGCGCGCTTCATGAACGACGCCGTCGCCCACGAGGAGATGCTGGTTGATGCGTTCAGGACGTTTCAGCAGAACGACGACTACCTGCTCGACAAACTGCTGGCCTGGACGAATGCGACGCCCAGGGCGTGGCAGCCCTACGCGGCGCGATCGGTGTGTGCCACCGCGCGCGGCTGGGGCTCACGCGGCACCAAGCTTGCCAGGGACACTCGCCCGGGCCAGTTCGAACTGATGGCCAAGTTCCACACGGTCGCGGTCAATGACGCCGCCCAGGCCGTCAAGCTCGAGCCCGATGCGTTCATCGCGTACCGCACGCTGGTGCAGGTCGCCGACTCGGCCGAGGACGGCCTCAAGGCGCTGACGGTCGGCCTGCTCCGCTTCCCTTACTCGTACAGCCTGCGCTGGCACGCGATGCACAAGATGCAGCCACGCTGGGGCGGCAGCTACGAGCTGCTCCGGATGGTGGCCAACGACGCCCAGCCGCTCTCCAGCCGCGCGCCCAGGTTGCGCACGCTGCTGGGGTATCAACATGCGGCGAGGGCCCAGGATCTGTGGCAGGACAAAAAACTCGCGGAAGCGCATGACGAACTCACCAAGGCGCTCTCGTACGGCGAAGAAGCCGACTGGTACGAAGATCGCGCCGAAGTCGCCTATGGGCTGGAACGCTACGACGACGCGCTGGCCGATGTGGCCCGGCAGGCCGACCTTTCAAAGGGGCGGTTCGAGGAGGACGTCGTGGGCAAGTTCGCCGGCAGGCTCTGGCGCACCTCCCAGCGCATGGTCGGGGAGCAGAACTTCCAGGGCGCGCTGCCGATCTGCGCGGCGCTGAGCCGGCACCATCCGGCCAATGAAACCTATCTCAAGTGCAACGGGCGCGCGCTGCAGAACCTCCGGAAATACCGCGAGGCCGTGCCCGTTTACCAGGCATTGATACGCCTGCAACCCGACAAACTTTCCGAATACATGGGCTTGCGGCTAGTCCTGGCGGAGCTGAGGCGGAGCGCGGAGTTCCTGCCAGTCATCAACCGGTACATCGCCGCCCATCCGGACGACGGCGAAGGCTATGCGTGGCGCGCCGCTACCCTCATGCGGATGGGCAACTACAAGAAAGGGCGGCTCGAGATGCGCAAGGCGTGCGAACTCGGCGACGAAAATGCGTGCACCCAACCCGGCGGGCGGTAGACTGCCACCCTTGAAATCCCTCGCCCCCCTCGTGCTGCTGGCCGCGCTCGCCGGCTGCGCGACACAACCCCCCGCACCGCCGCCGCCGGAGGCGGGCAAGCCCCGCGTCGCCCTGGTGCTGGGCGGCGGCGCCGTGCGCGGCTTCGCGCACATCGGGGTGATCAAGCTCCTCGACATCATGGAAATCCGGCCCGACCTGATCGTTGGCACGAGCGCCGGCAGCGTGGCCGGCGTGCTGTTCGCCTCGGGCATCGACGGCTTCCGGCTGCAGGAGATGGCCTGGGAGCTCGACCAAAGCATGGTCACGGACTGGTCGGTGTTCGGCAAAGGCCTGATCCGCGGCCAGGCGCTGGAAAACTACATCAATCGGGCCGTGGAGGGCCGCACCCTCGAGCGCCTCAAGCGCCGCTTCGCCTGCGTGGCGACCCGGCTGTCCAGCGGCGAGGCCGTGCTGTTCCAGTCCGGCAACCCCGGCCGCGCGGTGCGCGCCTCTTCCTCGGTGCCCGGCGTGTTCGAGCCGGTGCGAATCGACAAGGACGAGTACGTCGACGGCGGCCTCGTCAGCCCGGTGCCGGTCCGCTTCGCGCGCGAGCTGGGCGCCGACTTCGTGATCGCGGTCGACGTCGCCAGCGCCCCGCTGCGCGAGTCCCACAACAGCACCCTCGACGTGATGCTGAAGAGCTACACCATCATGGGCCAGACCATCCGCGCCGCCGAGCTGCCGCTGGCCGACATCGTGATCACGCCGCAGCTCGACAAGGTCGACTCCACGGATTTCGCCCCCAACACCCAGGCCATCATCGCCGGCGCGCGCGCCGCGCTCGCCGCGATGCCCGAAATCCGCGCCAAGCTCGCGGCATGGACGCCTCCCGCCGGCAGCCCCTGAAGCCACCGATGCGCGAGCGCCTCGAGCAAGCCGAGCAGTACCTCGCGAAAGCGGACCCGGTGCTGGGCGCCCTGATCCGCCGCCACGGGCCCTGCACGCTCGGCCTGAACCCGCGCGACCCGTTCCACATCCTGTGCACCTCGATCATCAGCCAGCAGCTGTCCACCAAGGCGGCGGACACGATCCAGGGGCGCGTAGAAGCGCTGGTCAAGGCCAACCCGCATCTCGAGCCCGGGCACTTCGCGCGCGTGCGCCATGCCTCGCTGCGCCGCTGCGGCCTGTCCAACGCCAAGGCAAGGTGGATCGTCGAGATCGCGCGGCGCGTGCGCGCCGGCGAATTCTCGTTCGAGGCGCTGAACCGGCTCGACGACGAGGCTGCCATCGAGATGCTCGACGCCCTGCCCGGCATCGGCCGCTGGTCGGCCGAGATGTACCTGATGTTCGCGCTGGGCCGGCTCGACATCTTCGCGATGGACGACCTCGGCCTGCGCCGCTCGGTCAACCAGCTCTACGCCAGGGGCCGCAAGCTCGGCGAGCGGCGCACGCTGGCCATCACCCGGGCCTGGGCGCCGTACCGGTCGGTCGCCAGCTGGTACCTGTGGCGGCTGGGTGACGAAGAGCCGGGCAACTGGTCTTAGGCGGACAAGGAGAGCACATGCGCATCGCAGCGGGCCTTGGAATCCTGGCGCTGTCCACGGCCGTGGTTGCCGCCGACCCGGGCATGCAGCCCGGCCGGTACGACTACGAGGTCAAGATGGAGGTGGCCGGCGTGCCGTACGCCATGCCGGCCCAGAAATTCCAGAGCTGCGTGACGCAGGCCGACGCCGATGCCGGCAAGCAGTACCGGCCGCCGCGCAACGAGCAGCAGTGCGAGGTCAAGGACCTCAAGCAGTCGGCCGGCAAGGCCAGCTTCACGATGGCCTGCAAGGACGGCACCACCGGCACGGCGGAGTACGCATTCACGCCGACGGGCATGACCGGCAAGACCGTCATCACGACGCAGGGTCAGGCGATGACGATGAACATGACCGCGAAGCGCATCGGGGACTGCAAGTAGGAGCGCCTTCAGGCGCGAATGCTTACTGCGCGCGCCTCGCCATGAAGGCCAGGCGCTCGAACAGGTGCACGTCCTGCTCGTTCTTCAGCAGCGCGCCGTAGAGCGGCGGCAGTGACTTCCTGGTCGAGGACTCGCGCAGCACGTCCGGCGCGATGTCCTCGGCCAGCAGCAGCTTGAGCCAGTCGAGCAGCTCGGAGGTCGACGGCTTCTTCTTCAGGCCCGGCAGCTCGCGCAGGCCGAAGAACACTTCCATGGCTTCCTTCAGCAGCATCTTCTTCAGCCCGGGAAAGTGCACGTCGACGATCTTCTGCATCACGTCCTTGTCGGGGAAGCGGATGTAGTGGAAGAAGCAGCGGCGCAGGAACGCGTCCGGCAGTTCCTTCTCGTTGTTCGAGGTGATGATGATGGCCGGCCGGTGCTTCGTCTTCACCGTCTCGTGGGTCTCGTAGACGTAGAACTCCATGCGGTCGAGCTCGCGCAGCAGGTCGTTGGGGAACTCGATGTCGGCCTTGTCGATCTCGTCGATCAGCAGCACCGGCGGGGTGGCGCTG
>JBQTJQ010000114.1:0-2841 GCA_052386975.1 Gammaproteobacteria bacterium
TAGACCACGGCCACCACCATGGCCACGCGCAGCGCCTGCGTGATCCACGGGCGGTGGATCTTGCGGTTGATGAAAGCAATGTTCGTCTCGGCCATGTAGTAGTAGGCCACCAGCGTCGTGAACGCGAAGAACAGGATCGCCAGCGCCACGAACGCCGCGCCCCAGCCCGGGAACGTGGACTCGATGCCGGCCTGCACGAAGCCGACGCCGGCCTCGATCCCCGGCACGCGCTCCGTGATCATGCCGCCGGCGGGGTTGGCGACGTTGTACATGCCCGTGCTGAGCACGATGAACGCCGTGGCCGTGCAGATCAGGAACGTGTCGAAGTAGATCGAGAACGCCTGCACGTAGCCCTGCTTGGCCGGATGCGACACTTCCGCGGCGGCGGCTGAGTGCGGGCCGGTGCCCTGCCCGGCCTCGTTGGCGTAGATGCCGCGCTTGACACCCCACTCGACCGCCAGGCCGATCACCGCGCCGTACGCCGCCTCCGCGCCAAACGCGCTCTTGAAGATCAGCGCGAACATCTCCGGCACTTTCTCGGAGTTGAGCACCATGATCACGATCGCGGACAGCACATAGCCCGCGGCCATGAACGGCATCACGAACTCGGCGAAGACCGCGATGCGGCGCACGCCGCCGAAGATGATGAAGGCGAGCAGGCCGGACATGACCGCCGCCGTCACCGCCGACGACAGGCCGAACGCGTTGCTCATGCCGGCGGCGATGCCGTTGGCCTGGACCGTGGGCAGCAGCAGGCCGCAGGACAGGACCGTCGCGACCGCGAACGTCCAGGCGAACCACTTCTGGCCGATGCCCTTTTCGATGTAGAAGGCCGGGCCGCCGCGGTACAGGCCCTTGTCGTCCTTCTCCTTGTAGATCTGGCCCAGCGTGCACTCGACAAAGGACGTCGAGGCGCCGAGGAACGCCATGACCCACATCCAGAAGATCGCGCCGGGGCCGCCGAAGGCGATCGCGGTAGCGGTGCCGGCAATGTTGCCGACGCCGATGCGCCCCGACAGCGAGATGGACAGCGCCTGCCACGACGACACGCCGGCCGCGGACTTCTCGCCTTTCACCATCAGCCGCAGCATCTCGAAGAACCCGCGCACCTGCATGAAGCGCGTGCGGATCGAGAACCACAGCCCGACGCCGAGGCACAGGAAGATGAGCGGGCGGCTCCAGATGACGCCGTTGATCGCGTTCAGAATGTCGTCCACCAGGTCCCCCGATGTGCGGATGCTTTTACTCAGGTGGGTGCAACAACGTACGGCACGTTCCAGCCTTCCATGAACACGGCGTTGGCCCGCATCGCCTTGATGATGCGCAGCACTGCCATCGCGCTGCCCTTGCTGGGGATGCCCGAGCCGTCGCGGCCAATCACCGTGTCGAAGCGGGCGAGGAACATCGCGCAATCGCGCGCCGCGTCGCCGGTGGAGGCGCGGGTGCGCGCCCAGTCCTGGTGTCGCTCGAACTCCGCCGGCGTGGTGGCGAAGCTGCTGCCACGCAGCGTGATGATGATGAACTCGCTGTGGCGGCTGACCCGGCCGCCGTTAAAGACCGAGGCAAGGACTGTGGCTGACAAGGGCGCTCTACAGGACGTAGTCGTCAATCACATCGGGCACGCGCGGGGTCGCTGACACGTGCGGCAAGTCCGCCTCGCGCAGGACGTCGACGGTCACCCGGCCATCGGCGATCTCGCGCAGCGCCAGCACGGTGGACTTGTGCCCATCCCAGGGCAGCCGCGACTCGGCGCCGCGGGCGAGCTGGCGGGCGCGCTTGGCGGCCACCATGGTCAGCTGGAAGCGGCTGTGAACGTGCTCGAGGCAATCCTCGATTGTGACGCGGGCCATGAATGCTCTCCGGCTCGTGTGGGCGGCGCGCGGCCAGACTGCGGGCTGGGAGCGTGAGGACACGGGCGTGTCCAGCCACATCATGTCACACATCGAGCATCGTCCCCCGGCACTTCGGCGACCCGCACCGGCAGACCCACATCGCCCGCACCTCCAGGGTGATCGGCTCGTCGACCGTGATGCCGTAGTCGTAGGTCAGCTCCTCGCCCGCCCGGATCGCGCGCATCGCGGTGATCACCAGTCGCTCCCTGGCCGGGTCGCCGTCGTCGCTTTCGATGCCGATGGTCTCGCAGTTCGGGTCGCAGCTGTGGTTGATCCAGCGCGAGTCGTTGCCGCCGACGGTGGCGTCGATCACGTAGTGGTCGTTGAGCGTGTACAGGAACGTGTGGCCGTCGTCTTCCGGGTACACGGCGTCGGCTTCGGCGTGCGTCATGAGCCGGCCGGTGTACTCGACGATCTCCTCCTCGGCGGCGATGTCGCGTGTGGCGAAGACGCCGGTGCCGTGGATGGCGGAGCGGCGGACGACGAAGCAGGTCACAAGCAAGATTCCTCGCTGCGCTCGGAATGACAAGAGTATATGTAAGCTGCGGCCATGGACCTCGACCTGGCCTCGATCCCCGAGGAGCGGCTGCTCGACACGCGCATCTGCGACCTGCCGCTGCGCATCGAGGACACCTGGCTCGAGCAGAGCGTGGCGCTGCTGCACCGGGAGCTGAAGGACCGCGGCATCCGCTTCGCGCCGCGCTGCTACCTGGCCGACGAGTGGCTCACGCCCGAGGGCGAGCCGGAGATCGGCATTCCGTTCTACCTGGCGCACCCGCGGCTGATCGCGCTCGAAAAGAAAATGATGCTCGAAGCCGAGGGCGAGACGCCGGACTGGTGCATGAAGCTGCTGCGCCACGAGTGCGGCCACGCGCTGTCCTACGCCTTCAACCTGCACAAGAAGAAAAGCTGGCAGGCCGTGTTCGGCAGCTCTTCGGCGCCATACGAG
>JBQTJQ010000115.1:0-6446 GCA_052386975.1 Gammaproteobacteria bacterium
GGCGGGCCGCAGCGCCGACGCGCTGCTCGCCGAGCGGTGCTGGCGAGGGGTCCACGAACGCGGCATGCGTGAAGACGAGGCCCTGCGTGACCGTCTGCACCTCGAGCTCTCGATGATCCGGCGGCTGGGGTTCGCGGCGTACTTCCTGACCGTCGCCGACATCGTGCACTGGGCGCAGGCGCAGGGCATCCTGTGCCAGGGCCGGGGCAGCGCGGCGAATTCGGCGGTCTGCTACTGCCTGGGAGTGACGGAGGTCGACCCGGCGCGCATGAACATGCTGTTCGAGCGCTTCATCAGCGCCGAGCGCAACGAGCCGCCCGACATCGACGTGGATTTCGAGCATGAGCGGCGCGAGGAGGTCATCCAGTACGTCTACAACAAGTACGGCCGCCACCGCGCCGCGCTGGCCGCGACCGTGATCTGCTACCGGCCGCGCAGCGCGATCCGCGACGTCGGCAAGGCGCTGGGTTTTTCGCTGGAGCAGGTCGATGGCCTGGCCAAATCGGTGGCATGGTGGGACGACCCGGCAGCGCTGGCCGAACGCGTAAAAAGCATTGAAGGGGTCAAACGGCTGATCGAACTCGTCAACGAGCTGGTCGGTTTTCCGCGCCACCTGTCCCAGCACGTCGGCGGCTTTGTGATCTCGGATCGGTCCCTGAGCGAGCTCGTGCCGGTCGAGAACGCGGCGATGCCCGACCGCACCGTGATCCAGTGGGACAAGGACGACCTCGAGTCGCTGGGCCTGCTGAAAGTCGACTGCCTCGCGCTCGGCATGCTCAGCGCGATCCGCCGGACACTGAACCTGGTCGGCGACTTTCGCGGCAGGCCGATGGCGATGGCCGACGTCCCCGCGGAAGACCCGGCGACCTACGACATGATCGGCCGCGGCGAGACCACCGGCGTGTTCCAGATCGAGAGCCGCGCGCAGATGTCGATGCTGCCGCGCCTGAAGCCGCGCAATTTCTACGATCTCGTGATCGAGGTCGCAATCATTCGACCGGGACCTATCCAGGGCGGCATGGTCCATCCGTTCCTGCGCCGCCGGCAGGGGCTGGAGCCGGTCGAGTACCCGAGCGAGGCCTTGAAGAAAGTCCTCGAGCGCACGCTCGGCGTGCCGCTGTTCCAGGAGCAGGTCATGCAGATCGCCATGGTCGCCGCCGGCTTCACGCCCGGCGAGGCCGACCAGGTGCGCCGCTCGATGGCGGCGTGGAAGCGCCACGGCGGGCTCGAGCATTTCCACGACCGCCTGATTCAGGGCATGGCCGAGCGCGGCTATCCACGGGAGTTCGCCGACCGCATCTACCAGCAGGTGCTCGGCTTCGGCTCCTATGGCTTTCCCGAATCGCACGCGGCCAGCTTCGCGCTGCTGACCTATGTTTCATGCTGGCTCAAGTGCCACCAGCCGGCCGCGTTCCTTGCCGGACTGCTGAACTCGCAGCCGATGGGGTTCTACGCGCCGGCCCAGCTGGTCAACGAAGCGCGCCGCGCCGGTGTCGCGCTGCGCCCGGCCGACGTGCTGCACAGCGACTGGGACTGCACGCTGGAACCTCGGGATGACACCAAGCCCGTCGTACGCCTCGGCCTGCGCATGGTTTCAAGACTTCCCGAAGCCGAGGCGCAGCGGATCGTCGAGCTGCGCAGGGCCGGCGCGGTGTTCGCGAACCTCGACGACCTGGCCCATCGCGCGCGGCTCACGCGCCGCGCGCTGAATGCGCTGGCCGATGCCGGCGCCCTGCGCGGCATTGAAGGCCATCGCCATGCCGCGCGCTGGGCCGCCAGCGGCGTCGAGAGGCTGCCCGGCCTGCTGGCCGGTGCGGCGGCGAACGAGCCGCGGCTCGAGTTACCGGAACCGGCCGAAGGGCAGGAGATCCTGGCCGATTACCGATCGCTGGGGCTGACGCTGGGCCGCCATCCGCTGGCGCTGCTGCGCGCGCGGCTCGCGCGCGGCCGCATCCTGGCGGTCGCCGAGCTGTGCGGCCTGCCGAGCGGCCGCACCGTGAAGGTCGCCGGCATCGTCACGCACCGCCAGCGGCCGGCGACGGCGTCGGGTGTCGTCTTCGCGACGCTCGAGGACGAGACTGGCACCGCCAACCTGATCATCTGGCCGAAAGTCATGCAGCGCCAGCCCGGCGCGGTGCTGCACGCGAGCCTGATGCTGGTGGAAGGCGAGCTGCAGAGCGAGCAGGGCGTGATCCACGTGATCGCGCGCGACATCCGCGACTGCAGCAGCTGGCTCGGCGGCCTGCGCGCGCCGTCGCGGGACTTCCATTGAACCAAAGGTGTCTGAACCAAAGGTGTCTGACACCTTTTGACACCTTTGAAACGGTCACTTCCAGCGGTTGGCTTTCTCCGCGAAGTCCGGCGCCTTGGCGCGCACCACGCAAAAACGCTGTCCGGCAGGTGCCTCCATGACCCACCAGCGCGGAAACTTCTTCACGCGCTTCGCCCCGAGCTTCTCGAGCCGCGCCGCTTCGGCCTCGACGTCGTCGGTCTCGATGTCGAGGTGCACGCGGCTGTCGTGCTTCACCTTCTGCGCCTCGATGTGCAGGCCGCGATCGGCGTCCACCAGGCGGATGTAGTTCTCGCCTTCCTCGCCGTCGAGGCCTTGCAGTTTCATGCCGAGGGCGGCGCCCCAGAACTCCGCGGCCGCCCGCAGGTCGTCGGTCCGGCAGTCGATGATGAAGCCCGCAAGCCGGCTCTTGTGCATCAGAACTTGTCCTTGCAAAGGTCCTTCGGCTTGTGCTTCTCGAAGGTGGCGACCGCGGCGCCGCCCAGCGTGACGACGATCGGGCAGTTGCGCGTGACCAGGTCGTGCTTCACGTCGTAGGCCTTGCCGTCCTCCGGCACGAAGCTCGCCATCGCCAGGCACTTGCTCTTGCGCACCTCGGCCCCGACCGGGGGCGTGACCTCGGCGCCGGCCAGGAGGTACAGGCGCTTGCCGACCGGCACGAATACCGTCTTCTCCTTGCTCCGCAGCAAGTGGAAGCTCGCCATCCGGCCTTCGCCCTTCTTCTCCTCGCAGGCCTCGCTCGAGTAGGTGTTGACCCAGCTGGAGGCGGCGACACCCGAAGTGGCCGAGGCGATGCGCAGCGTGGCGTGCGGGCCGGGGGGCGGGTCGTCGGCCTGGCTGACGGCGCCGATCGAAGCGAGCAGCACCGCAAGGAGGACAGCCAGTACGCGCGGCAGAGTGTCCATAAAACCTCCGGAAAAACCGGCGTCGAGTTTACGCCGGGCCGGACCCGGACCGAAAGCCTAGAATCCACGCATGGACGACTCGCGCCGCATCATCCAGCGCCCGCAGCCGAAGCTCGAGGGTGAGATCCCCCGCTACTGGCTCGGCGGCGATCCGTTCAGGACGCGCTTCTTCGACGCGATGTCGATGACGTTTCCGGAGGGCGAGCGTTTCTTCATCGGCAGCGTGCGCGAGTACCGCGACCGCATCACCGACCCGCAGCTGGCGGCGCAGGTCCGGGACTTCATCCACCAGGAAGGCCAGCACGGCATGGCGCACACGCAGTTCAACGACCGGCTGCGCGCGCAGGGCATCGACGTGGACCGGATCCAGCAGAAGGTCCGCGACAAGGTCGCCGGCTTCCGGCGCGACTTCAGCCCGGCGTTCAACCTCGGCAAGACCGCCGGCGCCGAGCACCTGACGGCGATGATGGCGCACGGTTTCTTCGCCACCGGCCTGCTGAAGGACGCCGATCCGCGCGTGCGCGCGATGTACGCCTGGCACGCGGTCGAGGAGATCGAGCACAAGGCGGTGGCGTTCGACGTGTTCGAGCGCGTGGCCAAGGGTGGTTACTGGACCCGCGTGCTGTCGATGCTGCACACCTCGCTGTCGTTCCCGGTGCACGTGTTGCTGATCATGCGCCACATGCTGAAGGCCGACGGCGCCAGCGGCTGGGGCACCTGGCTGCGCGGGCTGTGGTGGCTGTACGGGCCGGGCGGGCTGTACGGACGGCTGATGCCACACTACCTCGCGTATTTCCGACGGGACTTCCATCCGTGGAAGCACGGGGAGATGGACACTTACCGCCGCTGGCTCGAGGCCTACGAGCGCAGCGGCGGCGACCCGGTCGCGGCGGGCGACGCCACGGTGGCCCGCACTACTTGACGATCTTCAGCTCAACGCGGCGGTTCTCGCTGCGGCCTTCGCGGGTGTTGTTGTCCGCTATCGGCTGCGTTTCGCCGTAGCCGACGGCGCTCAGGCGCGTTCCGTCGATGCCCTTGTCGACCAGGTACTGGCGGGCCGAAGCCGCGCGGCGCTGCGACAGCGCCTGGTTGGCCGAGTCGGCGCCCTGCGAGTCGGTATGGCCGCCGAGCTCGACCTTCAGGCTGGCCTGGCCGGACAGCGCCGCGACGGCGGCGTCGAGCACGACCCTGGCCTCCGGGGTCAGCGTGGCCGAGGCCGGCAGGAAGGTGACGCCCTTCAGCACGATGGTCTGTTCCTCGGTCGCGACCGCGCAGCCCTTGTCGTCGACTTTCAGGCCTGCCAGCGTGCCTTCGCACTCGTCCTGGTCGTCGTACACGCCGTCGCTGTCCGAATCGGTGCGCACCGCCGGCGCCGCCGGCGGGCAGCCGTCCGCGGTGGACGCGGGCGTTGACGGGCAGGTGTCCTTGCCATCTGGCAGGCCGTCACCGTCCGAATCCGTGACGCGGGCCACGGCGGGCGCCGGGGCTGCCACCGGCTCCTCGGCGCCACCGAACGGGTACATCAGGCCGACGTTGAGGCGAAAATCGGTGAAGGTATCGGTTCCCGCGTAGAGCTCGTCCTGGTGCACGCTCATCGCCGCGAGGCTGGCGCGCGCCGTGAGCTGGTCGGCCAGGTTGAACAGCAGGCCGCCGCCGGCCTCGATCGCAAGGAAGATGCCCCTGGCCGGGCCGACGTCCTCGTGCGCGCCGCCGATGCCGCCGAAGATGTACGGCGTCCACTTGCCGAGGCTGTAGAACTGCACCAGGTCAACCATGATGCCGGTCTGGCTGTCGCCCGACCGGCCGCTGCTCTTGATCGGGTTGGCGAAGATGCCAAGCTCGAAGCCCGTGGCGGTATTGTCGCCGCGGCTGACGATGCCACCGATGCCCAGGCGCCCGCCGAGGCCGATCTCCTTGTCCGGAATGCGCTCGTCGTGGCTCACGGCAAAGCCGTCGATGAACACGTAATCGTCCGGCACCGCGGCTGATGCCGCGGACGCCGCCAGGAGCGCACCGCCTGTCACTGCCGCCATCATCACCTGGTTCATGTGCATTTCCTTTCTGGGGTTGCAGGGAACTTTTTTTTGCCGTTGCTCAGCGCGCCATCTGGCGCAGCATGTAATGGAGTACGCCACCGTTCTCGTAGTACTCCCATTCCTTCGGCGTGTTGATGCGCACGCGCGCCTTGAAGGTCCTGGCCTTGCCGTCCTTCTTCGCGTGCACCGTGACCTCGGTCGCGCCCTTCTTCAGGCCGTCGATGTCGAACACCTCGGTGCCGTCGAGGCCGAGCGACGCGGCAGTCTCGCCGTTCACGAAGTTGAGCGGCAGCACGCCCATGCCGACCAGGTTGGCGCGGTGGATGCGCTCGAAGCTCTCGGTGATGACCGCCTTGACGCCGAGCAGGATGGTGCCCTTGGCCGCCCAGTCGCGCGACGATCCCGTGCCGTATTCCTTGCCGCCGAGAACGACCAGCGGCACGCCGTCCTTCTGGTACTTCATCGCCACGTCGTAGATCGGTTCGACCGGGCCGGAGGTGCCGTTCAGGTGTCGCGACACGCCGCCTTCGACGCCGGGCGTCATGGCGTTCTTGATGCGGGTGTTGGCGAAAGTGCCGCGCATCATGATCTCGTGGTTGCCGCGCCGTGAGCCGAAGCTGTTGAAGTCGGCCTTCTGCACGCCGTGCTCGACCAGGTACTTGCCCGCCGGGCCGTCCTTCTTGATGTCGCCGGCCGGCGAGATGTGGTCGGTGGTGATCGAGTCGCCGAGCAGCGCCAGGCAGCGCGCGCCCTTGACCGTCGGGATGCCGGGCGGCTTTTTCGTGATGCCGGTGAAGTAGGGCGGGTTCTGCACGTAGGTGCTCTTCGCATCCCAGTTGAAGGTCTCGGATTTCTTGACCTTGATGCCCTGCCAGCGCGCGTCGCCCTTGAGCACGTTGGCATAGCTCTTCTTGAACAGCTCCGGCGTGACGCTCTTCGCCACCTCGGCCTGGATCTCCTTGTTGGAGGGCCAGATGTCCTTGAGATGGACGTCCTTGCCGTCCTTGCCCTTGCCGATCGGGTCCTTGGTGAGGTCGATGTCGGTGGTGCCGGCGATCGCGAACGCCACCACCAGCGGCGGCGAGGCGAGGTAGTTCATGCGCACGTCCTGGTGGACGCGGCCCTCGAAGTTGCGGTTGCCGGACAGCACGGCCGACACCGACAGCTTGTTGTCGTTGATGGCCTTGCCGATCGGCTCGTTGAGCGGCCCGGAGT
>JBQTJQ010000116.1:0-4508 GCA_052386975.1 Gammaproteobacteria bacterium
GGCATGTGGGGCACGTACACGTACGCGTACGACGGCGGCAACAACATCCTCTCCCGCACTGGCGGCACCGGCGCGCTCACCTACAACTACAACGCCCTGACCAATCGCCTCGACAGCATCAGCGGCGCGCAGTCGCGCAGCTTCAGCTACAACGCCAAGGGCGAGATCACCGGCGACGGCATCCGCAGCTTCACGCTCAACGCCTCCGGCCAGATCACCGCCGCCGCGGGCGCGAGCTACGCCTACGACGGCCACGGCAAGCGCATCAAGACCACGCTGCCGGGCGGGGCCGTCGAGTACGCGCTCTACAACGCCGCCGGCGCGCTGGTGTACACGCAGAAGGTCCAGGGCGCAGCGGTGACCAAAACCGATTACGTCCTGCTGGCGGGCAAGGTCATCGCCAAGGCCGATCAGACCGGCGGGGCGGACACCATCACCTACCTGCACGCCGACCTGCTGGGCTCGCCGCGCAAGGCGACCGACAGCGCCGGCGGCCAGGTCTGGCGCGAGCACTACGACCCCTGGGGCCTGCGGCTCAACGGCGTGGCCGAGAAGATCGGCTACACCGGCCATGCCTTCGACGCCGAGACCGGCCTGACCTACATGCAGGCGCGGTTCTATGACCCGCTGGTGGGGAGATTCCTGAGCACCGACCCGATCTACTTCTCGGATAACAATCCGTTTACGTTTAACCGCTACGCGTATGCGAACAACAATCCGTACAAGTACACGGATCCGTTTGGGATGGACACCAAGGAACAGGTCAGCAAAGATACTAGCGACACGAACCCAGGCGATTGCTCCGGGGCACAGCAGTCCGCCGCTTGCAGCGCGGCGGGCACGGTCGCCAACGATCCGAGCCTCCATGACGGGGATGCGCCCAGTCAGGGCGGCGAGTCAGGAGGGCAACCGGCTAGCGGGGCGCAACAGAGCGGCAACTCCGGGACCGGGCAAACGGCCGATCTAGAAGAGCAAGGCCTGGAGGACGCGGGCACGGGCAATCTTCAGGGGCCGCCGCTGGATCAGGTGATGAGACGCCACCGGCATGGAGTACCCGAACATTCGCTACCTTCCGCCAGGCGAAACTACGGCGTCGGGCGCGAATTTTGAGATTATCGTCGGTGAGATGAACGAGCTCGGAAACGTGGAGGTTTTTAGAACGTACGACCCATCAACGCTGGAGGAGAGGCGCAGTCGCGCGTCGCCCGACGATGAAGGAACCCCCTTCCATGACTTTTTCGATAGACATGTAACGAACCCTAATAGCGCTCCATGACGAAAGGTGGATTGCTGCTGAGCACCGGCCTCTTTGCCGTGACTGCGATTGTCGTGTTCCTAGTGGTGGGAGGCGATCGTGTTCATTTCTTGCCTTCGAGCGGAACGCAGGATCAAGCCCGTCAGGGTCACATTCTCCCGCCTCTGAATGCCGAGGGCGTCTCAAGTGCCGAATCTCACGATCGTGCCGGGGAAGGCGACACACCTGTAACTGGCGGTGAGCGCAGGGAAGCAGGCGAGCACGGTGCCACGTCATCTGCCGCGCCTGCCCCTGTGCAACATCAGCTTGCGACGACGCGAGAGCTGGACACTTTTCTTGCGCAGAAAGAAGCGGAGTATGGCCTGGATGTGTTCTTTGGTGCAGTTGAGATTGTTTACGCCAACGAACCGCGGGATCCCGAGTGGGCAGTGCACGTAGAGAAGGTGATCGCAGAAATGCAGCTGCCACTACGCGGAGGGTGCCACACAAGCGTATGCATATTTCGCGTATCCCACAGCGGCAAGAGCAGGGTGGAGTATCGACTGTCCGTGACAAAAGCGATCACAGAAAGACTGTCCGCATTGGAGCCCAGCAGCAAGGTTGTGATAGAGACGGTATCCACTGGGCAATACGCGAACACGATGTACGTATTCGATGCCGAGCCGCCGGCGGCGTACGTGAGCCCGCTGCTGGAACTGCTGCCTAAGAAGTAGAGCCTGCGGCTCAGGGCGAGATCACCGGCGACGGGGTGCGCAGCTTCACCCTAAACGCCTCCGTCCCGCTCACCACTGGACCGGCATGCGCCGGAACGCCGGACCGACATCGCGCGGAAACGTGGACCGACATTCGCGGAATACGCAGAGCCGCGGTCAATGCAGTGGCGGCAGGCGGCGGGGCTCAGGTTTCAAACTCGGGGCGAGTTGCAAATGAGGCACTAAGCGGCACCGAGCGCGCGGCTGCCGGCAACCTTCGCGAGGGGGTAAGAGAACGCTACCGAGAGCGCCGATGGTAAATTCGATCACGGCGCCACTGAATCGTCCAGGGTTCTCTAGACACCTTGCAGCCATGCTTGGGCTTACAAGCACGATAGGCCACGTAGCACATCTGTGCTACAGTTGGACGATTCCGTGACGGAGCACGTGAATGGGCACCACAACGATCCGCATCGAGAAAACACTGCGCGCGCGCGTGCGGTCCGCTGCGCGTCGAGCCGGGAAGAGTCCCCATAACTTCATCGTGGACGCAATCGAAGAGCAGACGCGTCAAGCGGAAGTGCAGCAGCAGTTTCGCGACGACGCTACGCGGCGGCTATTGGCGATCGGCAAGACGGGCCGCACTATTCCTTGGAAGGAAATGCGCGCCTACCTTGAGAAGCGACTTCACGGAGGCGCCTCAGGGCGACCCAAGCCCAGGAAACGTGCCGGCGCCTGATGGCACGCGTCGAACTGGCCCCAGATCTCGTGCAGGACTTCGAGCGGATCCTGGCGCACCTCGTGTCCTTCGATGTCCGGGAGACCGGCGCGCGTATCCGAGCCATCATGGACGCGCTCGATGTGCTTGAGCGCAACCCGATGATCGGGCGGCCCGATGCGGCGGGGCTGCGGGAGTTGGTGATCGGCCGCCGTGCGCGCGGGTATGTGGCCCTGTACCACTACGACGAGGTGCTCGACATCGCATTCGTTCTTGCGATCAGGCATCAGACCGAAGCGGGCTTCAAGGTCCGCTGAGCCGCCGCATTACCGAAGGACCGAAGCGCCCATGGCCCGCAACCTGATTCTTCTGTTCGACGGCACCTGGAACAAGCGCAGCACGCGCACCAACGTCATCCGCATGCGCGAGAGCATCGACTCCAGCGGCCGCGACGACGCGCGCCAGCCGGTGTTCTACGACGAGGGCGTCGGCACCAAGTGGTGGAACCGGCTGTCCGGCGGCGCGTTCGGCCGCGGCCTGTCGGAGAACATCATGGAAGGCCATGCCTGGCTGTCGCGCCGCCACGTGGCCGGCGATGCGATCTTCGTGTTCGGCTTCTCGCGCGGCGCCTACACCGCGCGCAGCCTGGTCGGGCTGATCCGCAAGTGCGGCCTGCTGAACTCGGTCACGCCCGAGACCGTAAAGCAGGCTTACGAGCTGTACCGCGACAAGGCCGCGGCGCCGGACGACGCCAAAGCCGCGGAATTCCGCACCAAGCATTCGCGCGAGACGCGGGTGCGCTACATCGGGGTGTGGGACACGGTCGGAGCGCTCGGCATCCCGATCTCGCAGATCCCGTTCTCGCGCGATTTCTACCAGTGGCACGACACCGAGCTGTCGAGGATCGTGGACTACGCGATCCACGCGGTCGCGGTGGACGAGCACCGCAGGGACTTCGCGCCGACGCTGTGGAGCAAGGCCAAGCCCGAGAACGTCAAAGTCGAACAACGCTGGTTCGCCGGCGCGCACTCGGACGTCGGCGGCGGCGAGGGCGGCGCGCTGCCCAACCTGGCGCTGCGCTGGCTGCAGGACACCGCCGAGGAGGCCGGGCTCATCATGAAGAAGAAGGTCGAGGTCGGCGCCGAGGACTACAGCGGGAAGATCACCGACTCGTTCGCCTCCTTCATGTTCGGCATCTACAAGTTCTTCAAGAAGCCGCACCAGCGCGTGTTCGGTGCCGGCGCGAACGAAGTCGTGGACGACTCGGTGTGGCAGCGCTGGCGCGCCGATCCGTCCTATCGGCCACCGGCGCTGGCCAAGCATCCGCAGAAGCCGTCGCCATGAAGGCCTTCGTCACCGGCGGCTCCGGCTACCTCGGCCGCAACCTGATCCGCCACCTGCGCCGGCGCGGCGACGAGGTGCGCGCGCTGGCGCGCTCGGCCGCCGCGATCGACGCGGTGACGCAGCTCGGCGCGACCGCGGCCGAAGGTGGCCTCGACGACAGCGCGGCGCTGGCACGCGGCATGGCCGGCTGCGACACGGTGTTCCACTGCGCCGCGCTGGCGGCCGAGTGGGGCCGGCGCGAGGGCTTCTACCGCGCCAACGTCGAGGGCACCGAGCATGCCTTGAAGGCCGCGGCGACCGCCGGCGTGAAGTGCTTCGTCCACGTCGGCACCGAGGCGGCGTTCTGCGACGGCGGTCCGCTGGTGGACATGGACGACAGCTGGCCGCTGCCGGAGCGGGTGCTGGCGCGCTACCCGCAGACCAAGAACGCCGCCGAGCGGCTGGTGCGCGCGGCCAACTCGGCGCGCCTGCGGACCGTGGTGGTGCGCCCGCGCCTGGT
>JBQTJQ010000117.1:0-3560 GCA_052386975.1 Gammaproteobacteria bacterium
GCGATCACGGCGATGAACTTCCGCGGCATCGGCAACCGCATCGGCACGTCGATGGTGATCGTGGTCGGCATCGCCTGCGTGGTCGCCGTGCTGATCGGCATGCTGTCGATGAGCCGCGGCTTCGAGCAGACCCTCAAGGGCACCGGCAGCGACGACCGCGCGCTGCTGCTGTCGGCCGGCGTGCTGTCCGAGCTGGGGTCGGGCATCGGGCCCGACACGCTGCCGCTGGTGCAGTCGCTGCCAGGCATCCGAAAGGGCGCCGACGGCCAGCCGCTGGTGTCGGGCGAGATCATGGTCATCACCGAGCAGAAGAAGGGCGCGGGCCCGCGCCCGGCCAGCGTCAACGTCGCGCTGCGCGGCGTCGAGCCGGCGGGCCTGGCGATGCGGCCGGAAGTGAAGCTGGTCGAGGGCCGCTGGTTCCAGTCCGGCTTGAACGAGCTGGTCGCCGGGCGCCAGGCCACCCAGCAGTTCGAGGGCGTCGGCGTGGGCCGGCAACTGCACTTCCGCGGCTCGACCTGGACCGTGGTCGGCGTGTTCGACTCCGGCGGCGACGCTCACGAGTCCGAGCTGTGGACCGACACCAACACCGCGCGCAACGCCTTCGGCCGCAGTGGCGCCTCGTCGGTGCTGGTGGCGCTCGAGTCGGCCGAATCGCTGAAGGCGCTGAAGGACGCGATCACCTCCGACCCGCGCTTCCGCGTCGACGTGCAGTCCGAGCGCGCCTACTTCACCTCGCAGACCGCCAACTTCACCCGGCAGATCGGGATCCTCACCACGGTGGTGGCCACGCTGATGGCCTTCGGCGCGGTGTTCGGGGCGCTGAACACCATGTACTCGGCGGTGGCGTCGCGCCGCATCGAGATCGCCACGCTGCGCGCGATCGGCTTCTCCGGCCTGCCGGTGGTGGTGTCGGTGCTGGCCGAAGCGGTGGCACTCGCCGTCACCGGCGGCGTGGTGGGCGCCGCGATCTCGTACACGCTGTTCAACGGCATGACGGTGTCGACGCTGGGCCAGAACTTCACGCAGATCGCCTTCAGCTTCGCGGTCACTCCGGACCTGCTGGTGAACGGGCTGACCTGGTCGGTTGCCATCGGCTTCATCGGCGGCCTGTTCCCGGCGGTGCGCGCCGCGCGCCTGCCGATCGTCGTCGCCTTGAGGGCCGCATGAAAAAGGGGACGCACACCATTTCCGCAAAAAGGGGACGCACACTCTGGGACGTGCGTCCCCATTTCCTGGAAAAGGTGTGCGTCCCCATTTTGGAGGCTGCGTGAAATACTTCCCGCTGGTCTGGGCCGCGCTGATGCGCCGCAAGCCGCGCACGATCCTGACCATGCTGTCCATCGTGGTGGCCTTCCTGCTCTACGGCCTGCTGCAGGGCGTGCTCGCGGCCTTCACCGCCGGCATCGACATCGCCGGCGCCGACCGCCTGATCACGACCGGCAAGTACTCGTTCACGCAGTTGCAGCCGGTGGCCTACGCCAACCAGATCCGCGCCGTGCCCGGCATCAAGGACGTGGCGTACCAGTCGTGGTTCGGCGGCATCTACCAGACCGAGGCCAATTTCTTCGCGCAGTTCCCGTCGGACGTCGAGCCCTACCTGCGGCTGTACCCCGAGGTGCTGCTGCCGGAGGACCAGAAGCAGGCCCTGTTGAAGACTCGCACCGGCGCGGTCGTGCTCAAGCGCCTGGCCGACAAGTACGGCTGGAAGGTCGGCGACAAGGTGCCGATCATCTCGACCATCTGGCCGAAGAAGGATGGCACCAACGTCTGGGAGTTCGACCTGGTCGGCATCTTCGATGCCAAGGACGGCGCCACGCGCGCCCAGCACGAGTACCTGCTGTTCCATCACGAGTACTTCGAGGAGGCGCGCGCCTTCGGCCAGGGTCGCGTCGGCTGGTTCATCGAGCGCACCGCGGATCCGTCGCGCAACGCCGAGATCGCGATGGAGATCGACAAGCTGTTCGCCAACTCGCCGGGCCCGACCAAGACCGACTCCGAGAAGGCCTTCAACCAGGGCTTCGTCAAGCAATTCGGCAACCTGCAGCTGATCCTCGGCGGCATCATGAGCGCGGTGATCTTCACGCTGCTGCTGCTGACCGGGAACACCATGATGCAGTCGGTGCGCGAGCGCATTCCGGAGCTCGCCGTGCTGAAGACGCTCGGCTACCCGGACCGCCTGGTGCTCGCGATGGTGCTGGTCGAGGCGCTGATCCTGTGCGGCGCCGCCGCGGCGATCGGCATCGGGCTGGCGAGCTGGGCCGCGCCGGTGATCGGCGCCGGCATCCCGTTCCCCGGCTTCACCGGCATGAAGGTGGGCGCCGGCGCCGCGGCGCTCGGCGCCGCGATCGCCGCCGGCCTCGCGCTGATGGTCGGCCTGCCGCCGGCGCTGCGCGCGATGCGGCTCGACATCGTCAACGCACTGGCGGGGCACTGACATGGCCAGCGTGCTGCAGCAGATCGGCGCCGTCACGGCGATGAACGTGAAGACCATCCCGGACCGCCTCGGCATCTCGATGGTGATCGTCGCCGGCATCGCCGGCGTGGTCGGCGTGCTGGTCGCGATGCTGGCGATGGCGGAAGGATTCGCCGCGACGCTGGCGTCGACCGGGCGCATGGACCGCGTCATCGTGCTGCGCGTCGGCAGCATCGACGAGCTGGGCAGTTCGCTGCTGGTGGAGCAGTCGCGGCTCATCGCCGACCTGCCGGGCATCAAGCGCGGCGCCGACGGCGCGCCGGTGGCGCTGCCCGAGGTCTACCTGCTTACCAACATCAGCAAGAAGAACGACCCGACCAAGGCGATGACCAATGCGGTCGTTCGCGGGACCTCACCGGACGTGTTCAAGGCGCGGCCGGAGGCGAAGATCGTGGAAGGCCGCATGTTCGAGTCCGGCAAGCGCGAGGTCGTGGTCGGCCGCGCGGCGCGCGCCGAGTACGCCGGCCTCGAGATCGGCCAGACCGTCGAGGTGCGTGACGGCGCCTGGCTCATCGTCGGGGTGTTCGAGTCGGGCGGCGACGTGCACGAGTCCGAAGTGTGGGCCGACGCGGCCGCGATCCACGACGCCGTGCGCGGGCAGTTCTACTCGAGCCTGACGGTCACGCTCGAGGACGACCGCGCCGAGACCTTCACCGCGTTCAAGGACCGCATGACGGCCGACCCGCGCCTGCGGGCGTCGCCGCAGCGCGAGCCGGAGTACTACTCGTCGCGCTCTCAGGCGCTGGAGACGTTCATCCGCGTCATCGGCTACACCGTCGCCGTGATCATGGCGATCGGCGCGGTGTTCGGCGCGCTGAACACGATGTACGCGGCGGTCGCGACGCGCAGCGTCGAGATCGCCACGCTGCGCGCCATCGGCTTCGGCGGCGGCCCGGTGGTGTGCTCGATCATGATCGAGTCGCTGCTGCTGTCGCTCATCGGGGCCGTGATCGGGGCGGGCATCGCCTACGTCGTGTTCAACGGCTTCCAGGTGTCCGGCCTGAACTTCCAGACCTTCAGCCAGGTCGCGTTCCAGTTCGCGGTCACGCCGGAGCTGATCGGGCGAGGCATCAAGTGGGCCCTGGTG